>CAZACO010000116.1:0-9015 GCA_964483185.1 uncultured Desulfobacteraceae bacterium | reverse complement strand
AAAAAGAAAACAAAATGGAGCTCTTTCACAATCAGGTGACCAGAGAGCAAGGCATCTTTTCCTACCGGTTCAATCATGGGAGCCAGGGGCTCTATTTTCTGGCGGAAAATATTGACATGCCCACAGCAATACTGGATTTTCCGACCTTTAAACGTTTCAAGCAGGAATTGAAAAAAGGATATGACTACATTGGGATCAGCTTTATCATACCCAATTTCAAAAAGGCAAAGGAGATGGCACGAGCCATTCGTGAATTATCGCCGAAATCAAAGATTATTCTGGGAGGTCACGGCGTCAACATCCCTGATATAGAATCGATGATCGATCATGATTATAGATGCAAAGGCGAGGGCGTATATTTTTTAAGGAAACTTTTTGGGGAAAAGATGGATAAACCCATCAAACATCCACTTGAATACAGCTCTTTCAACAGACAGGTCATGGGGGCGCCCTGGCCGTCCGACTCCGGCATTCTTATACCGGGCGTGGGGTGTGCGAATAAATGCCGTTTTTGTGCCACCTCACATTTCTTTGGGAATTATATTCCATACCTAAAAACCGGTCGGGAGATTTATGAGGTCTGTTGCCGATACGAAGATGAGAAAAACATAACGGAATTCGGCGTATTGGATGAAAACTTTTTAAAAATGAAGGATCGTGCGCTGGAATTGCTGGACCTGATGGAGACAAATGATCGTCACTTCAATTTCGCTATCTTCAGTTCTGCCGAAACGCTGAAAAACATCGGCGATCTGGATATCCTTGTGCGCATGGGGGTGACATTTGTGTGGGTCGGCGTTGAATCAAAAAAAGAGATCTATGCGAAGAACAAAAATACCGATTTTGGAATTCTTTTTCGGGAATTAAGGAAAAGGGGTATTAGCGTTCTGGCATCATCGATTTTATTTATCGAGGAACACGATAAAAATACGATCTGGGAAGATGTGGACTTTGTGACCTCGCTGAATCCGGATTATGTGCAATTCTCGCCGCTGGGTCCGATCCCCGGGACAAAATTATATGATGATTATGAAAAGCAGGGAAAATTAATCAAAAATATTCCTTATGAATCCCAGCACGGTCAGAAACAAATCTGGTTCCATCATCCCCATTTTTCAAGAGATGAATCGGAAAGTTTCTTGCGTCTGGCTTTTGAAAAAGATTATGACAGAAACGGCGCATCCATGTTGCGTGCCATAAAGACGATTTTGGAAGGTTATGTATATTGCAGAAACCATCCCGACGAACGCATTCGAAGGCGTTCGAAAGAATATAAAAAGAGGCTTAAAGTGACACGATATTTACTCACTGCCTCAACCATTTTTGTGCAGAACCGGCAGAGTGGCGCCCTGTTAAGAGAAATTAAAAAGTCATATCGTTCACAATTCGGCAGGATGAATCTCCCCACTCGAGTCGCATCCTTGCTCGTTGTTTTCTTTAGCATTAAAGAATATATGCGATGTCGAATCTTTGGTGATCTCAGGGTGCCGAAAACATCCTATCGTCCATTGAACAAGGTCTACGAATACAAAATTCAACCGGTTAAGGCCTCCTACGCCGACTGGGCTACACTGAAAATTCCGTACCGCTTGGCCGAACAACCCGTGCAGGTGTCAATGACAGGTAAACACGCCCCTTCATCGTGGGAAAAATGACAGAAAAAACCTCATCGCCTGTTTTGTAAAAGCGTATCCATCTGCTTTTCCCGGAATCTTTCCGTCCTTCCGGAGAAACGGCAAGGACGATTGCCTTATCCCGTCTGGGGTGCAATCCGCGGTTATCATTGGGTGCCGGCCAAACTTTATCGCTGATCTGCCATCCAACCACCATGGCCTCTTTTGCCAGGCATTTTCGGATAAAGCCCCATATCTTCTGAATTATAACAGTTGAATTCATGTCCCTGTCGGAATAGACTTATGGATGAAAAGGCTGGTTTATACGTTTTACCGAAGCAGCAAACATCACCATACAGGGTGACACAGGGGTTATCGGCAGTGCGTCAATCAAAGTGGTTTCTTCATCCGATCCTTATTTTCATCTCCTCCATTGCGGCTGTGTGCCTCTCCCTCATCCTATATATCTACTGGTACGTGGAGGTCAGCTCGGGGCTGAAGGGGGTCTTAGAGAAGGCCAAGCTTGATCCTGATCAGGCCCTGGCCTCTCAAACCTGGATGGTGATTCTGGTGCTTTCCATTCTTGTGGGGATCATCCTGCTGGGCATATTCATCATCTTTGTTTACAATCAGAAGACATTCCAGCTTTACCGTCTCCAGCGCAACTTTATCAGCAATTTTACCCACGAACTGAAGACGCCCGTCACTTCGTTGAAACTGTATCTGGAGACGTTTCGGAAATATGAGCTTACCCGGGAAGACCAACTCAGGTATATCGGGTACATGGTCCAGGATGCGGACCGGCTGACCCACAATATTAACCGTATCCTGGACCTTGCAAAGATCGAGAGTAAGACCTACAGTGGAAAATTCGTAAGGGAGGATCTCGTTCAGCAGGTTGAGCGGTTTTATGAAAAAAACCGTCACCTCTTCAATGGGTGTGAAATCAACATCCGTAACCCTTCGGGACGATCCTTTTCCTACCTTATGAGCCCCGCCCTATTTGAGATACTTTTGATGAATCTGTTTACCAATGCCATCACGTACAATGAATCCGAAATTCCCCGCCTGGATATCACCTTTGAACCCAAAGGGAGGGGATTGCACATCCGTTTTGAAGACAACGGCATCGGACTTCCAAAGTCGGAACTCAGGAAGGTCTTCAAAAAGTTTTATCAGATTGGACGCTCGGACGACATGTCGGCCAAGGGCACCGGGCTCGGCCTCCATCTGGTTGAGAGCATCGCCCGGCTTCATAAGGGAAAAATGATTGCCGAATCAAAAGGAAATGGAAAGGGCTCTATTTTTTCCCTCATCCTGCCCCTGAAACCCTCCGGGGCCTGAGCGAAAGGGGGGATGCTATGGGTGATTCCACCAAAAAACAGATCCTCGTGGTAGAAGATGAGACACACCTGGCCGAAGGTCTGAAACTGAACCTGGCCCTTAAAGGGTATGACGTGATGATCGCGGGGGATGGGACCTCGGCCCTCGAAAAGTGGAAGGAATGGCAGCCGGACCTGATCGTACTGGACATCATGCTCCCGGGGATTGACGGGCTGTCGGTTCTTCGAAATATCCGTCTTGAGGATGAACGGATTCCGATTTTGATACTGTCGGCCAGAGGCGATCCCGATGACAGGGTAAAAGGGTTTTCCTATGGTGTGGACGATTATCTTGCCAAACCCTTCAACCTGAATGAGTTTTTGCTCCGGATAGAGCGGCTTTTGACCCGGGGGGCCTGGTCTCAAAGGGGGGCCGATTCAAAGGGAAACAGCATTTCCTCACTCCCCCGAATCTACCAATTCGGGGATAACAGAATCGATTTTAAGACCCTGAAAGCCGATGGCCCGTCCGGGGAGATCAGCCTGACCGAACAGGAAGCCAGGCTTTTAAGGCTTTTTATCGCCAATCGGGGTAGACCCCTTTCGAGAAGAAAGCTTCTGGAAATCGGCTGGGGGTACGCCAGGGGAACCACCACCCGGACAGTGGACAATTTTATTGTCAGACTGAGGAAATATTTTGAGAGCAACCCGAAAAAACCCGTCTATTTTAAAAGCCTCCGATCGGTGGGATATGTCTTCGATCACGACCCGGAATAAAATGGACGATCATGACCTTCTTCTTGGAATCGATATTGGGTCCGTTTCCATATCGGTGGCTGAAATCAATCCTGAAAGAGAAATCTTAAAAACCGCCTATCAATTTCATCACGGCAATCTCGCGGAAACTTTCACCAAAATAATGAATGATTTCGACCCGGGGCGGATTTGCGGTATCGCCGCCACATCTTCAACCCCTTCGATTATCAATGCAAACCGGCGATATGACAACCGGGTCGCCATGATTGAGGCCGCACGTCATTTTCATCAAAAAATCGGCGCCATTCTGGTGGTCGGCGGTGAAGCGTTCGGCTTAATCGGTTTTGACGAGAAAGGCCGGTACCGCAGTTTCAAAACCAATACCTCCTGTGCGGCCGGGACCGGCAGTTTTCTGGATCAACAGGCGCGACGGCTGAATCTGCAAAGTGCGAAGGCGTTGAGCGAGAAGGCCTTCAGCAACAGGGGGAGCGTACCGAAAATTGCATCAAGGTGTGCCGTTTTTGCAAAGACCGATCTGGTTCACGCCCAGCAGGAGGGATACACCCTGGAACAGATCTGTGACGGGCTGTGCTACGGGCTTGCAAAGAACATTGTGGATACGCTTTCTCTGGACAGAGAACTGTTTGACCCGATCATCTTTACGGGCGGCGTATCCAATAACAGGGCGGTGGTTCATCATATCAAAGCCATTACCGGGAAGGAGATTATTGTAGACGAAACGGGCGTTTACGGGGCCATCGGGGCGGCATTTCTCATGGCCGACGAATGGCGCGGAGACGAGGTCATGCCGTTTCGGTCGGTGGATGATATGCTGGGCCGTGAAACCGTTCAGAAAAAATATTTTCATGCCCCACTCACATTGACCCTTTCCCATTATCCAGAGTTCGGCGGTGTTGAAACATATGAATATGCCGCCTGCGATACCGGCGTTTCATGCCCCGTGGAGGTGGATATTTATGAAGCCCTGACACCCCAATTGGACTATGATGTGGTTCTGGGTGTCGATATCGGGTCCACAAGCACCAAGGCCGTTCTCCTGAACGCGGAAGGGAGGGTTCTCGCCGGCTTCTACACAAGCACCGCCGGGAGACCGGTCGCCGCGGTTCAGAGATTATTTTCATCTATCGATGATATGGCTGAAAAAAAGAAGATAGGGTTGCGGATCAAGGGAGCGGCAACGACCGGGTCGGGCAGGAAATTCGCGGGGAAGATCATCGGGGCGGATATCGTCATTGACGAGATTACGGCCCACGCCCGGGCTGCCTGCGAGATGGATCCGGGTGTGGACACCATCATTGAGATCGGCGGGCAGGATTCGAAATTCACCACCTTAAAAAACGGCAGGGTCACTTTCTCCATCATGAATAACGTGTGCGCCGCCGGAACGGGGAGCTTTATCGAGGAGCAGGCCCGGAAGCTGGGATGTCCATTGACCGATTACTCTTCAAGAACCGAAGGTCAGAGGTCCCCCATTGTCAGCGACAGATGCACCGTGTTTATGGAAAGGGACATGAACCATTATCTCTCCGAAGGCTACGCCGTGGATGAGGTGCTCGCCTCCGTGCTTCATGCCATCAGGGAAAACTACCTCACGAAGGTGGCCATTGAAGGGAGCATCGGAGACACCATATTCTTCCAGGGGGCAACGGCAAAGAACAAGGCCCTTGTGGCCGCCTTTGAACAGCGGCTTCATAAACCGATCGTTGTTTCCAAATATTGCCATTTAACCGGGGCATTGGGGGCTGCCCTTATCTTTTTGGATCAGGGTATCGGGGAAACCGGATTCCGGGGCATTGCCCTTCATAAAAAAGCGATCAACGTGACCTCCGAAATATGCGAACTGTGCACGAATCACTGCAAGATAACCGTGGCCGATGTGGGAGGTGAAAAGGTCGCTTACGGATTTCTGTGCGGCAGGGAATATGACACAAAGCGATACGTAAATAAAAACCTTTCCGGGTTTGACCTGCTCAAAGAGAGAAAAAAGGTCTTCTCTTTAGAAACCGTTCAGGAATACTCCGAGAAAATCACCATCGGCATCCCTGCAGCGCTCCATCTCTATGAGGACCTTCCCTTCTGGAAGACATTTTTTGATGCGCTTTCCATCAAGACCGTCACAAGTGAAGTCTACAGCGAGGCACTGAAGGAAGGGAAACATATTGCGGACGCTGAATTCTGTGCACCCATGGCAGCACTTCACGGGCATGTCCGCTATCTGATGGACAGGTCGGACTTTGTTTTTCTTCCTTATTACCTGGAGAAAAAAGCCACTACGAAAGGGGTTCGGCGGCAGTATTGCTATTACACCCAGTTTTCACCTTCTCTGATATCCGTATCAGGTGAGGGAAAGGCGGGGGAAAGGTTTCTCACCCCCCTTGTCCATTCACTTCACGGGACGTTTCATACGAAAATCGAACTCCACTCGATGCTGAAATCCATCACAGGTTCCCGCGTCGGTTTTCTGGATGTTTCCAGGGCCTATGATAAGGCATGTGAATACAGAGACTCCTGTCTGGTGGAGTGGAAAGAGATATACGAAAAGGAATCGCGAGAGCGAAAGAAGATGTGCGTGGTCCTGCTCGGAAGGCCCTACACGACGCTTTCCAGAACCATGAATAAAGGCATTCCCGATATTTTTGCGTCACTCGGTATCCGGGTCTTCTTTCAGGACATGCTGACCTGTTCACGTGCGGGTACGGAACCGATCCGGGGACTCCTGAATGAAATACACTGGCATTACGCCTCGGAAATCCTTAGGGCGGCCCAGGAGGTTGCCCGGTCCGAAGGTGTGTACCCGGTTCTGGTGACCTCCTTCAGGTGCTCACCGGATTCCTTTGCCATAGACTATTTCAAAAAAATCATGGAAGCCCACGAAAAACCCTACCTCATACTCCAACTGGATGAACACGAATCGAGTGTCGGGTATGAGACAAGGATTGAGGCCGCCATTCGATCTTTTGAAAATCACTATTCTATCAGGACTGAAAAGAAGGCCCCCGTTTACACGCCGTCTCTCTTTCCGGTAAAAGAAAAAGACCTTTTTGGCAAGACGCTGGTGATTCCGAACTGGGACGACATCACCTTGAAATTCATGGTTGCAAATCTCCAAAGAGAGGGGATCGATGCAAGGTTGATGGAGGAGTCCGAAACAAGTATCCAGAAAAGCCTGCGTCACAACACCGGGCAGTGTATCCCTATCAACATCATTGCCCAGCAATTCGTTGATTATGTAAAGACCCATCATCTGGATCCTGCAAAGACCCTTCTATGGATGACCTCTTCACAGATAGCGTGCAATATCGGGCTCTTTCCCCATCATCTGAAGAGGCTCTTTCATTCCTATGGAAAGGGGATGGAAAAGGCAGGCGTGTACGTGGGGGCCATGTCATTCATTGACATTTCCATAAGACTGCCCATCAACACCTATTTTGCATATATGTTCGGAGGTTTTATCCGAAAAATCGGATGCAGGATCAGGCCCTATGAAAAGAAAGAAGGGACAACGGACAGGGTCCTTAAAAAGAGCATTGATATCTTGACCGATGCCTTCCTCGGAAAACGGTCAAAAGAGGAGGCCCTTGCCGAGGTGATCTCCTATTTTGAAACCGTCGAAACGTCGCAAGAACAGAAACCGAAAGTGGCGATCTTCGGTGATTTGTATGTGCGGGACAACGACGTGATGAACCAGAACCTCATCCGTTTTATCGAACAGCACAACGGTGAAGTGATCGTGATCCCCTACAGCTCTTATGTACAGATGATCGCCAAGGCGTATCTCAAAAAGTGGTTTTTTGAGGGCAGGTATCTGGAAGTCCTCTCTTCAAAGGCATTGATGACCACCGTAACCCGGCTGGAAAAGGGTTATCTCAAGTATTTCGGAAAAATTTTGGAAAACCCTGCACCTGACTACGATGAAAGCCCTGAAAACATCCTCTCCCAATATAATCTCAGGATTGAGCACACGGGCGAGTCAATGGACAACCTGCTGAAGATATTCTATATCAAGAAGCACTACCCGGATGTTGCCCTGTTTGTTCAGACAAGCCCCGCATTCTGCTGCCCTTCTCTGGTCACCGAGGCAATGGCCAAAGAGATAGAGAAAAAAACCGGCGTCCCCATTGTATCCATAACATATGACGGAACCTCCACCAACAAGAACGAAGCCGTTATTCCCTATCTGACCTATTTGGGCAAACACTAATCACCACCTAAGACGCATCATCAGGCCCATATCGCAAGGCTGCAATGAAAAACGCATCTTTGTCTCAGAGCGATCCGAAACCATGGTCTGGTACCGTTCCCAGTCCTCAACAGGACCGGCCGGTTGGGCCAGGATATAGATCTCACCACCGACAAAGCCGGCCCCCGCGCTGATAGCGCCGGCCGTCGCATCTCCGGCGAGCCCGGTAGCCACACCCACCCCCGCGTTCAGAATCAGGTTCAAAAAATGGAAGACCCAGTCTTTCCGCTCCGATGCCCGTTCGGCGTTGCGATACAGGAGGTCCTCGGCCGCACGCAGTTTGGCCAGTTTCTCGGCGCGTGTCGCCTCCGGGAGATGGCGAATCGGATCGGCCCCGTACCGCGCCTCTAACGGCCGGATAAGAAGATCGGCCACGCCGAGTGCAGCCAGTCCGGCCTGCGACGCAAAGTCGACACGGTCCGAGGTTTCGTCGGTGAGCCCCGCGGCCAGACTGAGGCCGACCACGGCACCGCTGTTAACGACCATCCAAGACCAATACCAGATCTCCCCGTGGAGTTTGTGTGCGTCCAACCGCTCCTCAATAAAGCGAATCCGCTGCTCGATCACCGCTTCAGGCAGACAGGCGTTGTCCATTTTCACCCTCAGCAAGGGTGATGCACACGCCGTCACAAACGTAACGAGAACCCCGATTAGAACACCTAACCTGGTAGATCCCATAACACAAAAATCCTTAGGCATTGGAGGCCTTCAGCGATTCGGGTCTTGAAATGGGTCTTTCTGGCATACATTTCATTACCAACCCCTTGCTGCCACACAAAGAATCAAATTCTTGGCCGATTGTGCTTCAGAACTCTGAAACGATCAACCGATAAGACAGCATATGAAAATTGAAAAGGTCCGTCAAGACCCAACAAGGATCGGATTCTCCGATTTTACTTCTTGACTCCGCGCCACTCAATTAGATAGACTTTATGCGTCATTAGGGGAACTAAGGGATGCTCAAAACAGAGCAGCATTTCTAATTTTGAAAGGATCTGCGAGATTCACTGGCCAGGCAATAGGACGTGAATAACCGGACTTAATTGGAATTGTCAAAAACGGA
>CAZACO010000115.1:0-9062 GCA_964483185.1 uncultured Desulfobacteraceae bacterium | reverse complement strand
GACCTGCTAAATTTGATTTCAGTAATAATCGTAAATTGGAATGGCAGGTATTTACTGCCTGAATGTTTGGAAAGTCTAAGGAAACAAGAATTCAGACACTTCTCCACGATACTTGTTGACAACGGCTCTTCAGACGGCTCTCTTCAGTTTGTTGCACACAGCTATCCGGAGGTCGAGACGATCGCCTTGTCTGAGAATCTTGGATTTTCTGCTGCAAACAATATTGCTTTTCGGAGAGTGAAAACCAAATATGTAGCCATTTTGAATAACGATGCGGTTGCGCATCCTCTTTGGCTCAAGAGCCTTGTAGGGGCGCTGGAAACCAATGGAGAGGCAGGGTTTGCTGCCTCGAAAATCCTCTATCATAATAATCCGGGAACCATTGATCGAGCCGGAGATAGTTACACGAGAGCGGGGGTAGGGCTTTTGCGTGGCAGGGGAAGGCTGTCTAATGCTTATGATGCTCGTGAATGGATTTTTGGGGCCTGTGCCGCGGCCGCCCTTTACCGCATGAGCATGCTCGATGATATCGGGCAGTTTGATGAGGATTTTTTCTTGCTTTATGAAGATGTTGATCTCAGTTTCAGGGCCCAATTGAGAGGGTATAGATGTTTGTATGTGCCTGAAGCAATGGTTTATCATAAGGTCAGTAGCAGCATTGTGCGCGATTCACCTGTGTCTGTATATTACGGTCACCGGAATTTGGAGTGGGTTTATTTTCAGAATATGCCCTGGCGGTTAGTATTGCGGACTATCTTTGCCCACTCAATGTATAATACAGGCGCCTTTTTGTATTTCATAGCGAAAGGTGCGAGCATAGAGTTCGTTAAAGCAAAATGGCATGCATTAAAAGGTATTAAGAAGGCGCTTGAGAAGCGGCGTCAAATCCAGGCAGGAAAAAGAGTAGATGATGCATATCTGTGGGGAATTCTGGAAAGGGAACGATTTTTGCCTCGATTGATGATGAGATTCGGAAAAAAATGATGCGATATCAGACAGGAGATGGTTTGTATATAATAGATGTTATCATAGTTAATTATAATAGCACTGACTACCTGTTGGGTTGCCTGAAATCCATATTTGAGAACTCCCATGGGCTGGCGTTGCAGGTCATGGTCCATGATAATGCATCAAAAGATAATGTGGATCGGGTGAACAGGTTATTTCCAGAGGTGAGACTGACGAAAAATGAACACAACCTGGGATTTGCCAAAGCAATAAACAATGCGCTCGAAGAGTGTTTTTCTCCGTATGTATTGATATTGAATCCCGACACCATTGTAATGGAAGGCTTTTTTGAGGCCGTCATTGATTATTTGAATGCCAATGAAGATGTGGGAATTATGGGCCCTAAAATCCTGGACAGTGATGGGGCTGTGCAAGGATCGGCAAGACTGTTTCCGAATCTGCTGACCGCATTGTTCTGGCGAAAGTCCCTTCTCACCAAAATCATGCCTGATAATCCGATTACCCGTGAAAATATCCTGACGGGGAGATCGGATGGCGTGTCCCCTATGGCCGTGGATTGGGTCTCCGGCGCCTGCATGGTGGTCAGGAGAAAGGCCATAGCAGATGTGGGCCCCATGGATGCACACTTTTTTATGTACTGGGAGGACGCCGACTGGTGCAGGCGGATGTGGGGAAGGGGATGGAGGGTTGTCTATTTTCCCCGCTCCTCTGTCATTCATTATGTGGGAGTCAGCAGTGAAAAAAATGTGTTTCGTTCTGTTGTGGCGTTTCACAGAAGCATTTATCGCCTCTTCAAAAAACATGCCAAAAAACCTCATTCATTTTTGACGCCGATTGTCTACTGGGGCCTTGTATATCGCCTTGTTTTTGTCCTTACGTCTCAGTTATCCGGCAAGCTGTTCCGAATCCTCGCAAGGTTCCCTTACGGCGAGATAGCTGTTGCCACCCGTCAGTCTGATGAGAGGATAAAGATTGTCCGATTTATCGCGCGCCTCAATATAGGAGGTCCTTCAATCCATGTGCATCTACTGACCACTGGTCTGGATGAAAACAGGTTCCATTCAACCCTGGTTACGGGAAAGATTTCTCCCCAGGAAGGCGATATGAGCTATCTTTTTGATGGGTCCACAGAGTCAAGGCCGATCATCATCAGGGAACTTCAGAGAGAAATAAGTCCGGCAATGGATATCAAGGCGTTTTTCCAGATCGTCAGGATTCTTCGCCAGGAAGAACCCGACATCGTGCACACACACACGGCCAAGGCCGGTACAAGCGCACGGATCGCTGTCATCCTCTATAATCTTATCAGGGGGAAGAACATCCAGATGGTTCATACTTTTCACGGGCATGTGTTTGAGGGGTACTTCAGTCCCCCAAAATCGCTCATGTTCATTTGGATCGAGCGGTTTCTGGCCATGTCGACAGATGTGATTGTATCTATCAGCAGCACACAAAAAAGGGATCTTTCAGAAAAATTCCGCATTGCCCCGGCTGCCAAGATCAAAATTATTCCATTGGGTTTCGACCTGAAGCCATTTCTGGAAAGTGACGCATTGAAGGGGCGTTTCAGAGCAAGCCTCGGGATAAGTGATGATACCCTCCTTGTCGGCATCGTAGGCAGGCTCGTGCCGGTAAAACGACACGTCATGTTTCTCGATGCGGCGAAAGTCTTCCTTGAAAACGCTCCCGGGGTCACGGTTCAATTTGTGGTGGTGGGGGACGGTGAACTGAGGGAAGCGCTCGAGCGATATGCTGCGCAAAAGGGCCTGTCTGACCATGTCCGGTTCTGCGGCTGGAGGCGGGATCTCCCCGAGGTGTATGCCGATGTGGATATCCTGAGCCTGACTTCCCTGAATGAAGGAACCCCGGTATCGATCATTGAGGCCATGGCTGCCTCTACGCCGGTGATAGCGACCGATGCAGGGGGGGTCTTCGACCTGTTGGGACCACGAGACGGGCACCCTACATCCGAGTATTTTGTGGTCTGCAAGAGAGGCATCCTGTGCCGGAAGGAAGATCCCATAGGATTTGCAAAGGGGCTAAAATATCTTATTGAGATTGATTCACGAAAAAGAGAAGCTCTGGTTAGGGGTTCGAGGATTTTTGTGGAACAGGGCTTTTCAGAGAGACGACTCTTGAGAGATATGGAGCGTCTTTACCTGGAACTGATGGGAAAACACACTATTATGGCCCCTATTCAAAGAAGCATTTTGGATCGATCGATTGGAATGTAATTGCCCTCGATCAACCCCTTCCCAAGCCATGAATGCAACCCCGGGCAACAGCTTGTCTTGGACGAAAGTATTTGGATTGCGATACGAGGCCCTGTGGGTCTTTATGGGGCAATTCGGCTGAAGCCTCCATTCAAGGAGGACTCCTCATCAATCAATTGAAATGTAGCCACTTCATCGAAGGACTGTTGTTAAAAGACTATCGAATTGGTGTTGCGTTTGAAAGAGCTTAGGGAGAGAAAGGGAGATGCCGTAAGCCTGCGCCTCCGGTTGACCAGAGGCACAATATGGAATTTGGTTGCAACGGTTTTCAACCAGGGGAGCATCTTTGCCGTCAATATCGCAGTAGCCCGAATAATAGGGAAACATGCATTCGGTGAATACTCTATTGTGGTGAGCACCCTGATAATGGTGGCCGGTCTTGTCCAGCTTTCAATGGGCTATACTGTTACAAAATATGTGGCGGAGTTTCGTTCCATTGACACGGGGAAGACGGGACGTGTTCTCGGCCTCTGCTCTATTATTGCGATTTTAATGGCTTGTCTCGGTACGATACTGCTGATCCCGGCCTCTCCCTTCTTGGCTGCTCATGCAATGAAGGCACCACAACTTACCATACCGCTCATGATTGGATTAGGATATCTCTTTTTTTCTGCGGTGAACGGCTATCAGGTAGGCGCTTTTGTTGGGCTTGAGGGATACCACAGCTTGGCTAAGGCGGCGATTATAAGTGGAATTGTGACGGTAGTGGGTATAGCCCTGGGGGCATGGTGGCTTGAGTTGCGCGGGGCCTTGATCGGGCTCTCAGCCACTGCAATGCTCAGATGTGTATTTCACAATCTTTGGCTTAGAAAAGAACTTCGAAAAAATGGTCTTTCAGTGATATATAAAGATCTCAGGCAGGAAATAAACATAATCCAGACATTTGCCCTGCCTGCCGCGCTCAGTGGTTATTTGACAATGCCGGCCATCTGGCTAGGCAACACCTTCCTAATCCGCCAGCAGGGAGGGTTTGAACAGATGGCAATCTATAATGCGGCTTTTACTTTTAGAATGGCGGTGATGTTCCTGCCTCAGGTGATCAACAATGTGGGGATGTCGATTCTGAACAACCACAAGGGACGCGGTGATGCCCTTATGTACAGGAAGACATTCTGGGTAACCCTTGCGATAAACGGATGCACAGTCGTACTCGTCTCCCTGGTGCTACTTGGTATAGGCCCGATAGTCCTGGATCTATTTGGCAAGGATTTTGGTGGCGCCTTTCCTGTGCTAAAGATACTCCTTCTTGCCGCTCTCATAGAGGGGATAGCTGTAAACGTCTATCAAATCATACAAAGCCACGGAATGCTCTGGCAATCGTTCATGTTTGTAGCAGTTCCATATTGCGTGTTGTTCGTGGGATTGGCATATTATCTTTCTCCTCTTTATGGCGCGGCAGGGCTGGCAGTGGCCTACAGTGCTGGATGGGCGGTAAATCTCTTGGCAACTTGTTTATTGGCCCGGCAAATAATGTCCAGATCGCATATGTCGCAAAAGGCTGGATCATGACAATCAGAGACAAAGTTCCGAAGCCTAATGTGATGCCTGTGAATCCCCAGGAATGGGCAAAGCAGATAGGGTTGAGCAATTTTATCAATGCCTATTATCAGTACAAGGATATTCAGACTATTGGCGCCTGCAGAAAGGTCTTGATTGTAGGACCAGGCCAGGGTCTTGACAAAGTCGTGCTTGAATGGCGTGGTTTTGAGGTGACGACCCTGGATATCGACAGCAGATTTACTCCCGATTATATTGGAAGTGTCCACGATCTCAACATGTTCGGTTCCGGGCAATTTGATGTGGTCATTGCATCTCACGTGCTCGAGCATCTCGCCGAGCCTTACCTTGATCCAGCCCTAAAAGAGCTGTCTCGAGTGAGCAAACATGCCCTTATTTACCTTCCAGTTCACGGCAAGCATCTCCAGTGGAGATTTATTGCAGGCGCTCGTAGGGTAGATGTTTCTTTCATCCTTGATCTCTTCAATTATTTCAAGAAACCGGATGGGCTCTCCCAAAGCTTTATGGCTGGACAACATTTCTGGGAGATGGGCATGAGGGGGTTTAGAGTCAGAGACATGAAGAAACGATTCTCAGCGTTTTTTCAGGTTCTTTTTATGTACCGGAACAAAGATTGGCTTCCGAGCATAAATTTTGTTATGAAGTCTAAACTTCATGGTGGCTACAGAGTCGGTGATTAATAATAAAACGACTAATGAGTACTGGAACTCATTGTATGCCGGTCAGGAGGAACCCTCTCTCCCCTCTAGACTTTCTGTGGGATCAAGGAATTTGCACCGGCTCTTCAGACAGTATATCAGACCAGGCATGCAGTTTCTGGAGATTGGCTGTGCCCCGGGCAAGCAGCTCGCCTATATAGGAAAGTATCTTGGGGCATCCATCTCAGGTCTCGATTATTCGGAAAACGGTATTGAACTATCCCGCAGGTTGTTACATAAACTCAACATAGAGGGTGATCTGCGTTGTGAAGATATATTTTCTACATCTTTTCGTCCTGAGACTTTTGACGTGGTTTATAGCCTTGGTGTGATCGAGCACTTCGATGATCCCAGAAATATCGTCAGACAGCATATGGAACTGCTGAAGCCTATGGGGATTTCCCTCATACTCGTGCCGAACTATGGCGGCATCTATGGGAGGCTGCAGAGATATTTTGACCCTGAAAATCTCACTATCCATAACACTGCCATAATGAGTCCAAATATCATTGAAAAGCTCGCTCCTGTTGACCTGAGCGTGGATGCAGTTGCGTTTCCTTATGGAAGGATGAGCCCATGGCTCTTAAACATGGACCGCAAATGGCCGGTAATCTTCGCACTAATGGCGAGCTGTTTAATGAATTTTATGGGGCTCGTGCAGCCTGTAGACATTAAATTAATATGCCCAATGATTGTTCTTAGAGTCACGCGGGCATAAATGGTCGGCCTATAGGCGATAATTTTTTTGAGATATATGCGTATGAAAATACTTTATTCATTCAATAAGCATGGCTATGAGGCCGATTGCTGGGAGAGGGGAATTCGATCGGCCTCTGATGACAAGATTACCTTTATTCCTTTCAACCATGAAGGTTTTCTTAAGCCGAGATTGTACATCACTGCGGTCAATCTCGATAGACTCTACCAGGTCAGGGATCCAAGGCTTATGCAAATGTACGATGAGTTCGAAGCGTGTATTAACAAGAATCATGCAGATGTAATTATAGTGAATAACTATCCACCATATCACCCTGATTTCTTGCGGAGATTGAAGGTGTACAAGGTCCTTTACAGTGGGGATGACCCTGGGGCCACTTATATGAGGAATATCCCTTATCTGCATGCGTACAATCATGTCTTTTACCTTGATCCCGATTACAGCGAAGATATGAACATGAGCGAAAAAATGCGATTCTGTGGAATGAAAAATGAGAACTGGATTCCGCACGGCGTTTTCGATGAGGACTATGATACAACAAAAACAGAGGATACTATTCTTGAGCAGGAAAGAGATATTGACATTATTTATGTCGGTGCCCCGTATATACAGAAACTGGAGCTTCTTGCCAAGGTTAAAAAGGCCTTTGGCAGAAATTGCCGACTCTATGGTCGATACCGTTTGCCCTGGAATATCTATTACAACCTCAGATATGGGTGGCCTGGGTGGATGAGGAGAGTATCGTTTCAGGAACGAACTCAACTGCACCAACGTGCGAAGATCGGCTTCAATGTGCATTGGAACATTCATGGATTGGGCAACCAGCGATTGTACTATTTGCCTGCAAACGGCGTAATGCAGATATGCGACAGCCAACAATATCTGGGAAGGGTGTTTGAGGTGGGAAAGGAAGTGGAAACCTACCGGGATGCGGCTGAACTGATCGAGAAAATCCGTTATTATCTTGAGCATGACGATGAGAGAAAAGAAATTGCCTTAAGAGGATACAGCCGGACAGTGAAAGAGTATCGTTTTGGCGACATCCTGCGAAAAAGTGCTGATTATATTATTGAGGGGATGACACAGGGTGAATAGAAAAACGGGAAAAGAGGCGGTAGTCAAGTAATTGTGGGGGCTTTGTGATTAGAATCATGCACATCATTACCGATCTCGATATCGGCGGGGCGGAAATGATGCTTTATAAGCTGCTTTCATATCTGGATAAGGAAAAATTTACAAATCTGGTCGTCAGCCTTGGACCCGTGGGGCCTTTAGAAAATCATATTAAATCACTGGGCGTTACGGTCTACAATCTGAATATGGGGAGGGGAATTGTATTCTTGAGAGGACTTTTTCTTCTGGCGAAATTAGTCCTATCATGGAAGCCGGAGATCATTCAGACTTGGCTGTATCATGCGGACCTGTTGGGACTGCTGGTTGGTAAGCTATCTGGGGTGCACAGAATTGTATGGAATGTGCGCTGTTCTGAAGTGGACTTCAGATATTATGCCCTCACGACGCGATGGATTTCTTATTTGCTTTCGAGACTTTCGCATCTGCCAGATGCTGTGGTTGTAAATTCAGGCGCGGGGAAAAAGTTCCATCTTCAAAAAGGGTATCATCCCAAAAGATGGGAGGTAATACCTAACGGTTTTGATGTTCAACGATACAGGCCCAGCTTAGAAGCACGAACAAGATGGAGACGGGCTTTCGGGATGGAAGGATCCGATCGCATTATTGGAATGGCTGCTCGATATGACCCTATGAAAGATCACGCAAATTTCTTTGCTGCTGCCGCGAGGTTGAGTGCTATTTGCGGTCATGTTCGCTTTGTATTGGTTGGGAAAGGCATGGATGAGGGTAATAGTGATATCAAAAAATTGATTCAGGATAACGGTCTGGCAGGGCTGGTATACCTGCTTGGTGAAAGGTCTGACATGCACGGTATTTTTCCCAGCTTTGACATTGGCACCCTGACATCATCGTTCGGCGAGGGTTTCTCTAATGTCTTAGGCGAGGCCATGGCATGCGGGGTGCCGTGTGTCGCGACCGATGTGGGTGATGCGTCCTATATTGTAGACAATACAGGCGCGATAGTACCATCCGGTAATCCCGGGGCATTAGCAAGAGCGTGGTATGAACTGCTTTCAATTTTACCTGAGCAGTTGTCAAAATTAGGGCTGAAGGCCAGAAAACGCATCGAGGACAACTTTTCTATTTCAAAGGTGGCTAATCAATATGAACAGCTTTATTGCGACCTCTTATGATGGACAATATTGATGAAGGTGTCGTTAACGGTTTTGGAAAAGAATGGAGTCGATTTGATCAGTCTCATCTCTCACGGGAGGAACTCAATGAAATATTTGATTCCTATTTCTCTATTTTTCCATGGGATCATTTGCCTGAAAATGCGATCGGCTTTGACCTTGGCTGCGGGAGTGGACGATGGGGAAGCTTTGTTGCTCCACGGGTGGGACTATTACACTGTATTGATCCAAGCCCCCTGGCCCTGGCTGTAGCAAGAAGAACACTGAAAAATAATGCCAACTGCAGGTTTCATCTAGCCGGGGCTGAGGACATTCCTCTTCCCTACGAATCAGCCGATTTTGGCTACTCTTTGGGGGTATTACATCACATACCCGATCCGAGTGCCGGATTGAAATCGTGCTCATCAAAGCTCAAACCAGGCGCCCCATTCTTAGTGTACCTGTATTATGCCTTTGACAACAGACCTCGATGGTTCAGAGCAATCTGGCGACTGAGTGATGTTTTACGCAGAATTATCTCGAATATGCCTTATCCCCTACGTTATGGGATTAGCCAGGTTATTGCCTTTTTTGTATACCTGTTTATTAATCCTTTTTGAAAAAATCATGAAAAAAGGAA
>CAZACO010000114.1:0-9128 GCA_964483185.1 uncultured Desulfobacteraceae bacterium | reverse complement strand
AGTAGGCGAGGCCCATTCAAGGAAGCCCTATGTTTGTCGATTTCTTTATTGACCGACCCATTTTTGCAGGCGTCATTTCCATTGTGATCTCGCTGGCCGGCGCTGTCTGCATCATCCTGCTGCCCATCGCGCAGTTTCCCGAGATCACGCCGCCGACGGTCCAGGTCAAGGCCACTTATACTGGCGCCAACGCCGAAGTGGTGGAGAAGGCCGTCACCACCCCCATCGAGGAACAGATCAACGGCGTGGAAGGCATGACCTACATGTCCTCCATCAGCTCCAACGACGGCACCAGCAAAATCACTGTGACCTTTGACGTGGGCTATGACCTGGACATCGCCGCGGTGGACGTCCAGAACCGGGTTACCATGGCCCAGCCCCAGGTACCCGATGATGTTCGCAAATATGGCATCACCACCCAGAAACAATCTCCCGATTTTGTGGTCATCATCTCCCTTTATTCGCCGGACGACACCTTTGACGACCTGTATCTCAGCAACTACGCCTCCATCAACATCGTGGACATTCTGAAACGGCTTACCGGCGTGGGGGATGTCCAGATCTTTGGCGAAAAAAAATACGCCATGCGGTTGTGGCTCAATCCGGACAAACTGACCAGCATGGAGATGACCGCCATGGACGTCATCGCAGCCGTCCAGGAACAGAATGTCCAGGTGGCCGCCGGAAAGATCGGAGATCCTCCCAGCCCTCCCGGTCAGACCTTTACCTATTCCATCAACACCTTAGGCCGATTGTCCTCGCCGGAGCAGTTTGAGGACATCATCATTCGAACCCGGCCGGACGGTTCCGTGGTACGGGTCAAAGATGTGGGACGTGTGGAACTCGGGGCGGAAAACTACGGTTGGTTTGGGCACTTAAACAGCGGTAAAGCCGCCCTGATCGGCGTTTTTCAATTACCGGGCGCCAATGCCCTGAATGTGGCCAAGGAAGTCTACGCCAATATGGAGCGTCTTTCACAGCGCTTTCCCCAGGGTCTCAAATATGCCGTAAGCTACGATACCACACTTTTTGTCAAGGAATCCATCAAGGAAGTTATTAAAACGCTTCTGGAAGCCATGCTGCTGGTATTTCTCGTGGTCTATGTTTTCCTTCAGAACTGGCGGGCCACCATGATTCCTGCCATCGCCATTCCCGTATCCCTCGTGGGCACCTTTGCGGTACTTAAGGCCTTTGGCTTTTCCATCAACACCCTGACCCTGTTCGGGCTGGTGCTGGCCATCGGCATCGTTGTGGACGACGCCATCGTGGTGGTGGAAAACGCCTCTCGTTGTATCGATGAGAAGGGCATGGCGCCCAAGGAGGCCACCAAGGCGGCCATGCGGGAAGTCGTCGGGCCCATCATTGCCACGACGCTGGTTCTCATGGCCGTGTTTGTCCCTGTGGCCTTCATGCCCGGCATTACCGGACAACTCTATCGCCAGTTCGCCCTCACCATCGCCTTTTCCGTGGGTATCTCCGCAATTAACGCCCTGACCCTCAGCCCGGCCCTGTGCGCGGCCTTGCTTCGAAAAACCCCCAAAAGGCAGGCCTGGTTTTTTCGAAAGTTCAACCAGGTATTTGAATGGTCCCGAAGCCGGTACCTGAAAGGGGTCAGATGGTTCATCAAGGCCTGGGTGTTGGTCCTGCTGGTTTTTGCAGGCCTTGTTTTTGCCACCTATACCATGTTCAAGATCGTTCCCACGGGCTTCGTGCCCGCCGAAGACCAGGGATATTTCATGGTGATGATTGGGTCTCCCGAAGGGGCATCCCTCGATCGAACCGGCAAAGTATGCAGTACAGTGGAAAAAATTCTTGAAAACACCCCCGGCGTGAAGAGCGTCGTGATGATCGGCGGCTATAATCTGCTCAACTCGGCCATGGACCCATCATCGGCAGCCGCCTTTGTGATGCTCAACCCCTGGAACGAACGAAAAACCCCCGAACTGAGTCTCGACGGGATCATAGGGGCCTTCATGGCTCAGACCCAGGATATCAACGAGGCGGCCGTCATCCCCTTTCCCCCACCCCCTATCGAGGGGCTCAGCACCACCGGTGGGTTTGAATATGAGTTGCAGGACCTCACGGGAGGCAGCCTGGTTGAGCTTCGAGGCTTAGCGGAAAAAATGATTACAGAGGCCCGTAATCAGCCCGCCCTTACCCCCCTAAGCACGACCTTTGAGGTCAACTATCCGCAGTTTTACATAGATCTGGACCGCACCAAGGCCAAAAGTCTGAAAGTGTCCATCTCCGACGTATTCAACACCCTCCAGACCTTTCTGGGATCCATGTACGTCAACGACTTCAACAAATTCGGACGCGTATACCGGGTTTATCTTCAGGCCGAAGACAGTTTCCGGGCCAAACGGGAGGATATCGCGAAACTCTATGTGCGCGCCGGAGATGGGAGTATGGTGCCTCTGAGCGCCCTGGTCAAGGTCAAACAGATCCGGGGCGTGCAAAACATCAAGCATTATAACCTCTACCGCACGGTATCCCTTTACGGCGGCAATGCGCCCGGCTACAGTACGGGCCAGGCTATTGCGGTCATGGAGGCCATATCCGCCAAGGAACTGACCGACGAATATGGATTCGAGTGGACCGGTACCGCCTACCAGGAGATCGAGGCCGGTGGCATGGCCCCCTACATCTTTTCCCTGGCCCTGGTCTTCGTGTTTCTGTTTCTGGCTGCCCAGTACGAAAGCTGGGTCATGCCCCTCATGGTCATGCTGGCGGTTCCCCTGGCCATCCTGGGAGCGCTTGTGGCCCAGCACATTCGCGGCATCGCCAATGACGTCTACTGCCAGATCGGGCTGGTGATGCTCATCGGCCTGGCCAGCAAAAACGCCATTCTGATTGTGGAGTTTGCCCGTGAACTGAGGGAACAGGGAATGTCCGTCGTGGAAGCTGCCGTTCATGCGTCGCGGGAACGGTTACGCCCGATCCTTATGACCGCCTTTGCCTTTATTCTCGGAGTGGTTCCCATGGTGGTGGCCAAAGGAGCCGGCGCGGCCAGCAGACACTCCCTGGGTACCGCCGTCTTCGGTGGGATGCTCGCCTCTACCTTGCTGAGTCTGGTGCTGGTTCCGGTCCTTTACGTGGTCCTTGAAAGGCTCAGGGAACGGGCTCCAAAAGGGGAAAGGGTAGATGAAGTTAAAAGCGCCTAAAGTTAAAAACGCCTAAAGTTGTGGTACGCCTTCGGCTTTAGTTATCTTGGTCCCTTGGGTCGCTTTCGTTTACAGATGGTAGGATTGTCTCAACACTACGACGCAGCAGCGCAATAGCTTAAAGGAGGTCATCAGATGAAATCAAGAAAACGGTGGAGCATTATTTCGGTGGTTTTCGTGCTGGCCCTTTTTTTCATGTCCGGCTGTTTAGGGCTTGGAAACTATGGGAGCATCAGGGTAGCGGACGGCAAATGGGCAAACACCATTCAGCATTTGATAGAGAACTGGCAGGATTATGACATATACTATGCGGGGCTTTCCTACAAGAGCCCATCCGCTATTATGTTTGATCCCAAAAAAAGCGGCAGACGGCTCGTGTCTGACAAATGGATGCCGGTGACAGAGCAGTCTGTTGTGAAAACCATTGTCGAATGGCTCGACAACTATGTCAATTTTCCGCCAACCCTCTGGAAGATCCTGGGGCCCAAGGGGGATTTCTTCGGATATGTCTACACCTCTGCCACTCAGGAGGTCGTGGTCCGGGAGATCGATCCCAATACCCTTTTTGTTGAAGACATCCCGCTTCCGCCCTTTGATTATGGCCCCGGCTCAAGGGCCGGTGCATGAAAAGGCCTGAAGACTTGCCATGGCCCCGATAATTGCCATAGTGGGCAGACCCAATGTCGGTAAATCGACGCTGTTCAATCGTCTTTCCAGGTCTAAAGACGCCTTGGTCGACGACCGCCCGGGGATCACGAGAGACCGACTCTACGCATCCGTCAACGTCGACGGGATGCCGATCACCTTTGTGGATACCGGGGGATTTGAAGACCTGGGTCAGGATCCCCTGCTCAGAGAAGTAAGGGTCCAGGTGGAGAAGGCCGTGGACGAGTGCGACAGGGTCATCTTCATGGTAGATGGCCGCCAGGGAATCGCGCCGGGCGATGAGGAGATGGCAGAGGTCCTCCGCAAAAGCCGGAAAAGGGTCTTTTTGGCCGTCAACAAGTTGGATGGGCCGGAACATGAGCATCTGGTCCACGATTTTTATAAATTGGGCCTTGACACTCCCTACCCGATTTCAGCCGCTCACGGATATGGCGTAAAGACCTTAATCCGTGAAGTCAGCGAGGGGCTCGCTCTATCTGAATTCGAGCGGGACGACCCGGACCAGATCAGGGTGGCGGTTCTGGGGCGGCCCAATGCCGGCAAATCCTCCCTGATAAACAGGATCCTCAAAAAAGAGCGGTTGGTGGTGAGCGACCTGCCGGGGACCACCCGCGACACGGTTGATACGCTTTTCCGATATGGCGGCAGGGAATACCTTTTAATCGATACGGCGGGTATCCGAAGGAAGGCGAAGGTCAGGGAAAAGATAGACAGGTTCTCCATGATCAAGGCGATCAGAAGCCTCGATCGCTGCCATGTGGCACTGATCCTCTTGGACGCCGCTGAAGGGGTTTCAGATCAGGACGCCCGTATCTGCGGGTATGCCATTGAAAAGGGGCGGGGAGTGATCCTGGCCGTTAATAAGTGGGATCTGATCAAGGGGGATGGTCGGAAAAGGGATCTTCTGCATCGTGCCATTGAACGGCAACTGAAATTCATTTCATTTGCCCCGCAGATTCATGTCTCTGCCTTAACCGGCGAGCGGATCATGAAAGTCTTTGGGGAAATCGACAGGGTCTACGATCAATTTTCAAGCCGGATCGGCACCGGCGTCGTCAACCGGGCCATTCAGAAGGTCATGGAAAAGCACCCGCTCCCGAGGGCGGGGGGGGGACGGCTCAAATTTTTCTATGCCACGCAGAGCCGCACCCGGCCCCCCACCTTTGTGGTATTTGTCAACAGGCCGGAGATGATCCATTTTTCGTATGAACGTTTCTTGGTCAATCAGTTGCGGGAGCATTTTGACCTCACCTGCACACCGATCCGAATCACGTTTAAAAAGAGGTAACCGTTCATAGGTTCAGGGTTCAACGTTCAGAGGTTAAGGACAAAGACGGCATTGAATACCCGAAGTCCTTGTTAAAAATGCTCATTTTCCCAAATAATTGCCAAGTTGGCTCCAAATTTTGGATCAGACCTGATGAAGCTGACGTCTTTCTCATAAATGTGCATCCCAGATGCAGTTCGGGAAAGA
Source organism: uncultured Desulfobacteraceae bacterium (assembly GCA_964483185.1). GTDB lineage: Bacteria > Desulfobacterota > DSM-4660 > Desulfatiglandales > Desulfatiglandaceae > CAZACO01. The sequence continues at coordinate 3,824 of CAZACO010000114.1, read as the reverse complement.
GAATGGAACCTTGAACCCCTGAACCTCTGAACCCGTGAACCCCTACAAAAAACGATGAACCAGAGCAAAGAAAAAGAGTGGCAACGCCTTCTGGCAGAGAGACCGGCGGTGTTATTTCTGGTCCGGGGTCTCCTCGGATGCACCTGCCCTGCGGAGGTTTTTGATCATTACCAGGTCCGGCGTCATGTCCTGCAATCCGTCCCGATAGTCCAACTGATCATGGGGGACAGGCTCCTGGTATGGATCATTGACGGTGCTAAGGTTGCCGAACCGGGACAAACCTTGCCGCAACTCCTGGAAGCGGGCCTTGCAGAACGGGAGAGGCACGGCCTGAATCGTTTCAGACTTGTGACAGTCGGCGACTTCTTATCCTGGGAGAAAAGATGGGCTCACCTTGCAGAGGGCCTGGATCCCAAGGTCCATCTGCACGTGTTGCCGGACATCATCAAGGGATCCGATCAATAGCGGGGAAAGAGCTTTGAATGCCGCAGGCCCATCTTGACGAATCGGTAGGTAAGTCCGGTGGCGAGGCATCCGAGGCCGTAGCGAACGCTCCTCCTGAAGTTAATGGATGAGGCCTCGGGAAAATAGAGGGTGGGGCAGCTTATCTCTGCGATGGTATAGCCGAGCCATCGTATTTGTGCCAGTACCTGGTTGTCGAACACAAAATCATTGGAGTTGCGATTCAGGGGGAGTCGTTCCAGGACTTCCCGGGAGTAGGCCCGGTAGCCGGTATGATATTCCGAGAGCTTGGCCCCCAAGAGGATGTTTTCAACAAATGTCAGAAAACGGTTGGCTACATATTTCCATATGGGCATTCCCCCTTTTAGGGCATACCCGCCGAGGATCCTCGACCCTAAAACGCAATGATACAGACCGTTTCCGATCATGGCCGCCATTGCCGGAATGAGTTTGGGGGTGTACTGGTAGTCAGGATGGACCATAATAATAATATCGGCCTGTTCCTCTAATGCCAACCGATAGCACGTCTTCTGGTTGGCGCCGTAGCCGAGGTTTTGAGGGTGTGTATGGACCCGGGCGTGGGGGAGTTTCCGGGCGATGGCCGTGGTTTCATCCTGGCTGGCATCGTCTACCACGATGACCCGGTCAACGACATCCTGTTCCATCACTTCTTTGTAGGTTTTATGGAGGGTCCCTGCCGCATTAAATGCGGGCATGACCACAACGACTTTTTTATCTCTGAACATTTGCGTCTGGATACTCGATACTGGATACGTCCTGTAATTGAAAGTTGAAGATTGAAAAAATAGAGGATTGACTTCTGGCCTCTGACCTCTGGTTTCTGATGCTGGATGCTTGATACTGGATACTTGTTTACGGTTACCGCTCGAAAGTCCCACCTCGACCGGGGAATTCTTTTGACCATGAACTGCTGAACCCATGGATGAGACCATGAAGAGGAATTCAGCAACGCAAGTCGCGGGAGCGGCGTATTCCTTTTTTCTATAATACACAGTTCTGTGGGAACTTCAATACGGTTTCTTCTGGCATGAACCCAAACAAAGGAGACATGGATCTATGAGCATCAAAATCCAGGTGGGTGATGTCACCCTGAACGCGGAATTGAACGACACCCCGACGGCCAAGAAGGTAGAAGGCGCGCTGCCGCTGAATCTCCCTTTCAGCACATGGGGGGATGAGATCTATTTTGAAATCCCTGTGACGGCGGAACTGGATGAGAGCGCACGGGAGATGGTGGAAGTAGGGGATCTGGGATACTGGCCCACGGGCCGGGCCTTTTGCATCTTTTTTGGACCGACGCCGATGAGTACACCGGGAAAAATCATCCCGGCAAGCGCTGTCAATATCATCGGAAAGGTCAAAGGAGATATTTCCAGACTGAAAGAGGTTATGGGTGAAGGTCACATCGTGGTCGAGGCGAGCGTGTAATTTTTCATTGACTTGCATCCTGTAGTCTGTTAAGGGTGACGCAATGTTGAGGTGCTCGTTTAGAGCTTAATAGGGAACGCCGTAAAAACGGGACGGGCCCGCCGCTGTGACCCTCCCCTCTTTTGTTACCAAGAGGGAACCCTTTTAGCATAGTGTACCACTGTCAGGCATTCAGTATCTGAGTATCAGATGGGAAGGTCGCTAAAAGAGAAGGGGAGTCAGAAGACCTGCCTGAACAGAGATATACCGTAACCTTCGCGGACTGGGGGGAACGGGAGGATCTTGAGGATAAAACAGGGACATCCCCGGATCGATTCATTTCGGTCCGGGGATTTTTTTTGCACCGGGCTACAGGCGTTGAACAGAACTCAAGCAAGGAGGACAAAAAAATGAGGACCGGGGCAATCATCTGTTTTAAACTCAAACCGACCGGCCGTGGGCTTCGGCTCTGTCTCTGAGACCGATAAAGGAGGGATTATCATGAAAAAAATGGTATTTTTGTCAGGGGTGATCGCCTTCTCCATTTTTCCGGGGATCTGTCTGGCTGAGAACGGGCAAGAAGCCAAGGGGCCGGTGGAAACACTTGATGAGGTGGTGGTTACGGCCACAAAGACCGAGGAAAAGCGGAAAGATGTGCCGAACGCCGTTATCGTTATTGACGCAATGCAGATCGAAGAGTCTCCGGCTAAGACCCTAGGGGAACTTCTGGCCAATGAACCGGGCATCGACTGGCGGACCTACGGCGACTATGGCGGGGCTACAGGGGAAATCCACATAAGGGGTATGGCCGGCAACGCCACCCAGATCCGCGTGAACGGCGTGACGGTCAATTCGCCTTCACTCGGCACTGCGGATGTGAGCAAGATCCCCTTGAACAACATTGAGCGGATCGAGGTGGTCAAGGGTTCGGGGTCTGTCCTCTATGGTTCAGGCGCCATGGCGGGGACCATCAATATCATCACCAAACGGCCCAAGAGGGAAGAAATAGACCTCAAGGCCAGCGCGGGCTACGGCTCTCAGAGCAGTTACGGGATTGCCGCGGAACAGGGGATGTTCGCGGTCGGTGATTTCGGGTACTACCTGACGGCCAACCGGTATAAAACCAACGGATTTCGTTCCAACAGCGATCTGAGCCACAATGATGCATCTATCAAACTGGTATTAGACAAAGGGGATCTCTTAGATGTCAGTCTCTATGGAGACTACATATACAGGGATTTTGGGCGGCCGGGTGTTCAGCCTCCTTCCGGGACCCAGAGCTATTCCCTGAATGGAACGGAGTTCTATAATACTGAGTCCGCCAGCCTGGTAGACAGGGGGAGGGATAATGATGCCCATGCCGTACTCAATGTCGGGAGCCGACCCATGGACTGGCTGGGCCTCAAGTTCCGGGGGGATTATACGTACATGGAGTCGTACAATTACACCCGGTATGTTTACTGGGGAATGGGGGGAGGGTCCCGGACCTGGGTGACCAACAAGGTCTTAGGGCTTGAGGGAGATGTTGACTTGAAGCCTTTTTCAGGCGTTAACCTCCTGATCGGGGCGGAATACAAGCACTATGACTGGGAGAACAAGAACGTCAATCTGGATGCCTTTGGGGCCGATGTTCACCCCACAGCACCGCCGAGCGATGCCAGCCTGCACACCACAGGTGTCTATGCGGAGGGGCAATACCGGCCCTGCAAGTATGTGAAGGGGTTGGCAGGGATCAGGCATGAGGATCACTCCGAGTTCGGGACAGAAGACCTTCCCCGTTTTGGCCTGATCGTCAATCCGCTCCAGCGTACGGCCCTCAAGTTCAACTACGGGAAGCACTTCCTGGCGCCTACGCCCAACGATCTTTACTGGCCTAAAGATCCTTACACCAGTGGAAATCCGAATCTACAGCCGGAAAAAGGATGGCACCTGGA
>CAZACO010000113.1:0-9247 GCA_964483185.1 uncultured Desulfobacteraceae bacterium | reverse complement strand
CTTTCCTATCGGATTGTCACCAACAGGAACTATTGGATTTGATTCATGCTTTCAACTTCTAAATGGGCTTTCTACCCACAAATTCGTATGAGGAGCCACTTAATAAATATATTTTGGTCTATTTCTTGCTTTATATTTAGCCATTTTACACTAAAAACTTTCGATTCGGCCCGGTTGAAACCGCTTAACCTACCGGATGTTTAGGAATTCTTTGAGTTCAAGAGACCTTGAGATACTCTCAATGTGATAGGCACGTGGCATTCGTTAATCGAGTGATGTCGAGGACTCAGTTGTTATGGACATCGACATATAAAGCTGCGTTGTATGCCCGGGTCAAACCGGGGCTGAGAACTCTGGACTCTCAAGTCAACAGGCATGATATGGGCATCAGGATATCCAGAAAGGGGAAGTGCGGCCCATATCAAAAAGGGGTGGATGACTTTGGTGTCATTCGGTTCCCTCCGCTGGTGCGGGGCAGAATGCAGCCGGAATCCCGCAGGTTCAACACTGCTATAAGCTTGAGTTTCGCAAGAAGAAGATTGAAAAGGGTTTAACCGATCGTCCCGCTGAATGCAGGACAGTTAAATAGGACAAAAGATTCAAAGACAAGAGGACATGGACAATGGGAAAAAAATTCAAACAAGGGAAATGGGTAATGCTGATGCTGGCGCTTGCGGTTTGGTGCGCGGGGTGTTCCGACCATGATGGTTCCACCATCCTTTCGAAGCTGCTTGCTAATTTCCATCCCACTCCCGATTCGGAGCTCCAGGCGAGGATAGACGCCCTCAAGAGCCTGCTGCCCGAAGAGACGTTTAATATCATCTTTGCCAAATCGCAGGACAACGAGAATTGCAGGGAAAGCGAACAAACCCGGGCGCAATTGGGTCTTGGGGATTTGCCGAACGGCCAATGGTACTATACCTACGACAACCTGATTAAGGGAATGGCAAAGTGGAAGGAGTTTGCCAATGTGGGAGATGACAACACAAACAAGCTTGAGATCGCCGCGTTTCTGGCAAACATCGCGCAGGAGACCGGGGGAAAGTTTGCCGGCGATCCATTTGGCAGCCCTGGATGCGCGATCCAGGAAGGATACGGGTCAGCTCGGAAAGATTGTCAATATGGCGGCTGTACGGCTGAGGGTATAGGATACAGCGGCAGGGGGCCCCATCAGCTTTCCTGGGCCTCCAACTATAAGGCATTCGGGGAGGAGATGGGCGTAGGGGATGCGTATCTGAACAATCCCGACCTGCTGACCCAGAATCCCGAGATCGGCATTGCCGGATCCATCTGGTTCTGGGGACATGAGGAGAGAAACGAGTGGTCGCCCCCCGAGACGCCGTTAAAGCCGTCGGCGCATGATGTGACCGTGGGGAATTGGGAGCCCAACGAAAAAGACAGAGCCTGTGGCAGGACAGAAGCCAACTTCGGCATTATCATCAACATCATCAACGGCGGCATTGAGTGTTGTAAATGTGTGTATGATAAAGAACAAAAAGATAAGGCGGAAGAGTGTTGTGACCGGGGCTGCATAAAATGTGACTGGGAGAAAGAGGGAGTATGTCAACAATGGAGCTGTTGTGGCTCAATAGGTTGCATCAGCGAAGACTGCAAGAAGCCTAACGATAGCGCGACAGCCCGTGTGAACTACTTCAAGGAGATCGCCAAAGAGATGGGGGTGACCATACCCGATGGCTTTAACGTGGATTGTCGAGGCCAGCTGAATTTCTCCAACTGCCCGTCCTATTGAACATGCAATCATGGGTACGCAAGTCTCCGCCGGACAGTCGTTAGAGCGCCTGTGGACCAGGGGACGATAGGGCCTGGGCACGCTCGGGCAGAGCGTGCCCGGCATATTCTCGCGGTCGGCCTCCCGCATTACCCGGGGGGCTTCCGGCGGAAAAACGTCTGGTAAGGGTGAATATTCCGAAGCGCTTGCGCACGTGGTGCACAAGTGTCCCCTTTGACGAACTCATCCTGAAACATGGCGATCATATGCTGCCTGTCAGTCGTTACCGTCTGCCTAAGATTACGCCCTATATTGAAGCCGTTGTGGGAGACCACGACCTGTAAGGCACGAATGGAGCCCCTCCTGGCCATGAACGGCCGTGATGAATGAGATGCCGGTTTAGCAGAGCCGTAAACCCTACCCACGGCTGGCAGCAGTGTGGTGATGGGGATGAAGGGAACGAAGATTCACGGGGGGATAGCTAATGAAATATTCAAGTTTTCCATGCAAACTGCTGATTGTCTCCGCACTCACACTTATAACCATTTTCACCCACAGGAATTTATCAGCTGCGCCGGTCAGTCCGGACGAAGCATTGTCAACTGCAAATAATTGGCTCATTCAGACGCCGCAGCCGCTCGGAGCAAAAATGTTTCCCCGTAAACAGACGGTTGAAACATTCCGCGATCAGAACCAGACAACATTATGCTATATTGTCCCGTTATCCCCATCAGGATTCATCATTGTCAGCCCGGACACAACAATCGAGCCGATTATCGCCTTTTCACCTACCGACTCATTCAATGTCGATCCTGACAGCCCTTTGGTAAACCTGTTAACGCGGGATATGCAGGGACGTCTGACTGCGGGGACAGGGAAAAGTCTCGCCTTGGATTCGCAGATCGACAAGGCCGAAATGAAGTGGCAGAGCCTGCTGTCTACACAACGGCAAGCGGCACCTGTAGACGCTGTTGACGATCCGCGGGTTATGCCCCTGGTCGACAGCAGGTGGGGACAGAGTAATGTCTCGGGAAATGCTACCTACAACTACTACACACCCCAGGCCGGTCCGACATGGACCAGCAATGATCCCAACAATTATGTCTGCGGCTGCGTGGCTACCGCCATGGCGCAACTGATGAGATACCACCAGCATCCGACAGGCGGGGTCGGAACCGGGACTTATTGGGTTGTAGTTGATGGAACGTCTGTTGACCGGGACCTGCGCGGCGGGGACGGCGCCGGGGGTGCCTACAACTGGGCGGACATGGTACTGGTCCCCGACGCAACGATTACCCAGGCACAGCGTGAAGCTGTCGGGGCGTTGACCTACGATGCCGGCCTAAGTGTTCATATGAGTTATACAGCCGCAGATTCCGGTACCGACACCCTCAAAGCGGCAGACGCGTTGGTCAATGTTTTCTCCTACCAGAATGCTGTTGCGGGCTGGAACGGTAGCGGCGAACTTGTCGGCAACGGCCTGACAAAGATGGTTAATCCAAACCTGGATATCGGCCGTCCGGTTCTTCTGGGAATTACCGGGGTCCCCGGCGGCCACGCGATTGTCTGCGACGGCTATGGTTTTAACGATGACACCGCCTATCATCATTTGAACATGGGATGGTCCGGTAGTGATGACACATGGTACAATCTTCCGGATATCGATACCGGCGGCTTTGATTTTACCATCGTCTACAAATGTGTTTACAATGTCTTCCCGGCGGACAGCGGCAAGGAGATCGTCAGCGGAAGAGTTCTGGATTTCAACGGCCTGCCCGTAGAAGATGCTGTCGTCACCATCGCGGTGGCCGGCGAGACCGATTATACCGACACTACCGACAGCCGCGGTATTTACGGTGGCTTAGTGCCATCAGGGGATTGCTACACTGTCTCCTGCAGCGGATATAAAAAGATTCTTGGTACCGTGGGAACGTCCGTGGATATGGACACTACCGTCGGCAATGTCTGGGGGATTAATTTCGGTGGTGCCTATCCGCGCGAGATCAGTATCGAAAGGGCCAGTGTCGCCGATGACGGCACGGAAGGGAACGGTCGGAGTATCGAATCTGCTATTTCCTCCGATGGCCGCTATGTCGCCTTTTCCTCTGACGCCACCAACCTGATAGACGGAGACACTACCGGAGGAAGCCTGATATATGATGTTTTTGTTTACGACCGGACCAATGACGTTATTCAGCGAGTCAGCCAGAAAGCTGACGGTACGGGTGCCAACGGGAATTCCTGGGCGCCGTCCATTTCCGGTGACGGCAGATATGTGGTGTTTTCGTCCAGGGCGACGAACCTGCTGAACAATGTTGACAATGGAATATATCAGATTTACCGCTATGACCGGAACGACGACTCCCTGGAATGTCTTTCCATGTCATCGGCGACGGTTGAAGGGAATTTCGACAGTATGACCCCGGACATCTCGTCTGACGGGGCCGTCACCGCCTATATCTCCGGGGCATCGAATCTTGCCGGCGGGGATGCGAACGGTTTCGATGATGTCTACTATTACAAACACTCCAACGGTTCGCTTAACCGGGTGCTGGCCTTAGGTGGCGCTGAGCCGAATGAAACGAGTTACGGCCTGGCCATTTCCGGAAACGGCAGATATATAACTTTTGCCTCTTTTGCGTCGAATTATGTCGCCGGCGACACCAACAACAGATATGATATTTTTCTTTACGATATCCAGGAGAATACCGTTTCCCGGGTCAGCATGGCTTGCGACGGTTCCCAGAGTAACGGTCACAGTTTCACCCCCGATATCTCGTCTGACGGCCGCTATATTGTCTTCCAGTCGGAAGCGACAAACCTGGTTGAAGGTGATACTAACGGCAAGGCCGATATCTTCCTGTTTGACACCCAGCAGAACACCATCATTTCCCGGGTCAGTACCGCTACGGACGGCACCCAGTCGAACAATGAAAGCTATCATCCGGCCATCTCGGGAGACGGGAGCAGCGTGGTTTTTGATTCACTGGCGACTAACCTGGTCAGTGAAACCCTGAACGGCGCGAGCAATGTTTATGTCGTCAATTATCCCTCCGGGAAAGTGACCTGTGTCAACAATTTGTATACGGGAAGCGCCGAAGGTGCTTTTCAAAGCCAACGCCCGGATGTCTCTTCCGACGGCTCTTTTGTCTCTTTCGACAGTGACGCCTGGAATTTGGTCCCCAATGACACCAATATTGAGAAAGACGTGTTTGTCGCGACATTCGGAACAACGCCTACGGTCACGACCACAGCAGCGTCAAATGTAACAGCATCCACCGCTACCAGTGGCGGAAATGTCACGTCGGAAGGCGGTGCTTCTGTCACGGCCAAGGGTGTATGCTGGAGCACATCTGCCAACCCCACGACGAGCGACAGCAAGACGACGGACGGATCTGGCACCGGCAGCTTCACCAGTTCGATTACAGGCCTGAGTGCGGGAACCACCTACCATGTGAGGGCCTATGCCACCAACAGCGCTGGGACAGCATATGGGAGCGATGTGAGCTTCACCACATCCGCAACCACCTTCCATGTGTGCAGCGACGGGAGTTGCGGGGGCCAGCCCAACTGTCACGAGACGATCGCTGAAGCCGTTGCCGCAGCCCAAACAGGCGCCGTCATCAAGGTCGCCAACGATGTGACTTACAGTGGAAATGTTACCGTGACGGACAGGTCCCTGACGATCCAGGGGGGGTGGGATACATCATTTTCAGGCCAGTCCGGGACTACGACGCTGGAGGGGACGCCTGTTGTGACGAACGGGTCGGTGACGCTACAGAGTGTGAACATCGTGCCGTAATCAAGGCATTGAACCGCGAAGACCCGAAGGGCGCGAAGGGATTGTTTGCTGCGTATTGTCCTTTCGTGGGATTCGATTGGTGAAAATAATTCGTGGCTGAACGAAAAGCCCGTAATGGGAACCACATCAGGATGGTTCATCAGGGGATAGGGGACGCTCGTGCAGAACGTGCTTGAAACGGTTTGCCGGAACATGAGAGTCTCGTCATTATGGTGAGATTATGGGAGAAATGGATGAGTTGGGCTGCAGGAACTTGAGGGTGCCCCACCCCAGGAGAGGGTGTCTCTGGATTTTTGGCAGCGCGGGTGTGTGAAGTTCATTGAGTCCGTAGGGGAGAACTCGTCTCGGGGAGTCGCCGGCGTGAAATTGTCGAAGCGCGACGGGTCATGTCGTGGTTGTCGGTCAAGGAGGTGGGATATTCGGGGGCCGAAGTTGCCCGGTATCCTGGGGTGACGAACTCCCGCGTTACAAGGGCGGCTTCGAGCGGAGAAGTTCCTGACAGCGACAGATACCTCTAATGTTTACGCACGCTCCGCACGAGCGTTCCCCATCCACATGAAAGTTATTGGCATTGACACCGCCAATAATCTACATATAATGGCGACATGTATGCCAGAATCATTTCATATCCTGAAAATGCCTCCTTCTTCCTGTTCGGTCCACGGTCAACGGGAAAATCCACCTGGGTGCAGAGCCGATTCCCTTCGGCCCTGTTTGTGGATCTCCTAAAGGCATCCACTTTCAACAGACTGACTGCACAGCCTGACCGGCTGGAGAGGATGATACCGGACGGCTTTCCGGACTGGGTTATTATTGACGAAATCCAGAAGATTCCTCCTTTATTGGATGAAGTCCACCGCCTTATTGAGAAAAGAGGACTGCGGTTCATCCTGACGGGTTCGAGCGCCCGGAAGCTTCGCCGGGGGGGCGTCAACCTGTTGGGAGGGAGGGCTCTGACCCTCAGAATGTACCCTTTGACCGCAGCAGAGCTGAAGAGCGTTTTGACTTGAGCAGGGCCTTGGACCACGGTCTCATTCCATTGGCCTACACGGGGGAAGACCCCAGGGACTTTCTTGAGAGTTACATTCAGGTCTATCTGCAAGAAGAAATAGCCCAGGAGGGCTTGATACGCAATATCGGATCCTTTACACGTTTTCTGGAAAGTGCCAGCTTTTCCCAGGGCTCGATACTAAATGTCTCCACCGTGGCGAGGGACTGTGCCGTTCCCCGCAAAACAGTTGAGGGATATTTTGATATCCTCAATGACCTCCATATCGGATACCGAATTCCGATCTTTCAGAAGAGGGCCAAGCGGAAAACCCAGGCCCATCCAAAGTTCTATTTCTTTGATGCGGGCCTCTTCAGAGCCCTGAGACCCGTTGGACCACTGGAAACCCATGGGGAAACCGCAGGGTCTGCCCTGGAAACCCTGGTCCTCCAGGAATTACTGGCCTTGAACGCCTATCTCAGAAGAAGGTATTCGATCTACTACTGGAGATCCGCAGCCAACGCGGAGGTAGACTTCATCCTTTATGGTGAAAAGGCCTTTTTCGGGATTGAGGTGACCGGGGCAAGTCGCGTCAGAGAGGGGGATGTTGCCGGCCTCAAGGCGTTCCTCAAGCAATACCCGGATGCCGAGGCGTTCCTCCTTTACGCCGGCGATGAGACCTATTATGAGGATAAGATCCGCTTCATCCCGCTCACGGATTTCTTCAGGGATGCGGCCAACCTCTTTTTTCACCAGGCCTGAGGAGATCTTGATCTGGATTTATGTCCCGATTTCCCTTGACTTAAGCTTAATCTTCAATAAAATGCCCTTCAGTTACCCGTGATACATGACCCATCGGCTATTAACCATTAACCATGAACTATGCCTCTTGGCCTTGAACTTTCAGCCTTGAGCTTTGATCTTTGAGCTTTTATTTGCCTTGCGCCTTGCGCCTAATGCCTTGTGCCTATTACATATGAGCCATCAGCCATGAACTGCATCGCCCATCCTCTCAAAATGTGCCTACCTACCTCCTGATAGGAGCCTTATTGTCCTGTCAGGAGCGAAAATACTTATCACAAATCCTTTAAATCTCAACCCTCAAGCCAGCGCCTCGGTTTGTCACTGAAACCATTGGAGTTATGACATGCAGCCCGGCATCCAGTTCGTTAAGAGAAATGACGGAGGCAAGATTGCCTTTGTTCAATTCGGACAAGGTCCCGCCTTGGTCTGTCCAGCTGCCTGGGTTACCAGCTTGTCATATATCCTGGAAGACCGTTTCGCCAGTCGATTCTGGGAAAGTCTTTCCAAAGGCGTGACCGTGGTCCTGTACGACAAACACGGGTGCGGGGAATCCGACAGGGATCGTAAGGCGTTTACTTTGGAGGCCGAGTTGATTGATTTGAGGACTGTGATCACCCATTTGGGACTTGAAAGGTTTAGTATGCTCGGCAGTTCTCAGGCAGGTCCGGTGGCGATCGCATACACGGTAGAGAATCCGGAAAAGGTGTCCCGATTAATACTCTATGGGACGTACGCTCGGGGTGAAGACTTGGCGTCCGAAAATATGAAATCGGCCCTGGTGAATCTTATCAGGGCCTCATGGGGCCTGGGGTCTCGGACCCTTGCTGAGATCTTCGTGCCGGAAGCAGATACGGAACAACTTAAGAGCCTTGGAAAGCTTCAACGCAAGTCAAGCACTCCCGAAACCGCAGCCAAATTGATGGAGATGGCTTTTCGTTTCGATGTCAGCGACAGACTATCCCGTATGAAGACACCGACACTTATTCTCCACCGGGAGGGGGACAAGGTCATTACAATCAACCAAGGCCGAAACCTGGCACGCGAAATTCCCAATGCCAGGTTCAAGGTCCTGAAAGGAGATATCCATCCCTGGTGGTATGGTGCGTCAGATGAAATCGTTCAAGAGATCCTTGCCTTTGTGCGGGAAGGCGCAGAAAAGGGAACCGATGCTGACCTTGGTGGGCCGAAACAGGACACTTTTATCAAACAGCCAACCGAGGATTCACCTGATGATATGTCGGAGATCGTGGAACAGGCCACCATCCTTTTCTCCGACATTGTCTCGTCCACAGAACTGGTGACTGAGCTCGGCGACAACGCGGCGAGAGAGATATTTCTAAAACACGATAAGATCATTCGAAAGCAGATTGACAAACACAGCGGCCGGGAGCTTCAGAACCTGGGCGATGGATTCATGCTCACCTTTGAAACAGCCTCAAACGCCATCAAGTGTGCCCAGGACATTCAGAAGCACATCACCAAAGAATTGCCCGAAATAAAGGTTCGCATTGGCGTCCATACCGGGGAAGTGGTCATGTGTGAAGGGAGACATCCGTTCGGTCGAGCTGTGGTAATGGCCTCACGTCTCCTTTCTCAGGCTCAAGGCGGTCAGGTTTTAACATCGGATGTAACGAGACAGATCGTTTCAGGTGGCGTTTTTGAGTTTAGAAAGGCAGGGAGCTTCACGCCCAAAGGGTTTGATGAAAGTATGGATATGTATGAAATTGCCTGGAAGCAATAAACGATATCCTTCTGCCATCAGCTTCATCCGTACCTCTCAAACCTGGAACGTGCCGAGCATGTCATGGGTCTCTGAGCCTTAGAGAGAGAAATCAATAGACATACGATTTCTCTTGACTTAGCCATTAGTTGCACTATTATTCCTCATAATTACCCAGAACCCAGTGCCTTGAACTTTGAGCTT
>CAZACO010000112.1:0-9259 GCA_964483185.1 uncultured Desulfobacteraceae bacterium | reverse complement strand
ATGAATCCATCCGGGTGAAACGGTCCTGAACAGAGGGCATTTCGCTGGGATACAATCCAACATCTCGGACCTGAAATGAAGTTAGGGGCTTTGCCCGATTGGAATTCCCTGAACCGGAGTTTTTGAGAACATACCATTCCGAGACGTCAAATTATGCCTGTTTATGAGTATCAGGCCCTTGACAGGGCAGGAAAAAACAAGAACGGAATCATTGACGCCGACAGCCCCGTCGCGGCACGGCAGAAACTGAGGGGATCCGGGATCTTCCCGATAGCACTGAAGGAGACCTCGTCCGCGCTTAAGGAAAAGGCCCCGGGTCATCCGTCTATCTCCACCTTTTTCAAACGGGTCAAACCCGGAGAGATTTCTGCTGCGACCCGGCAGTTAGCCATTCTGTTGGGAGCTGGAATCACGCTGGTTTCTTCTTTGGACGCGCTCGTCTCCCAGGTCCCTAACCCCCTATTAAAAAAGATCTTAGCTCAGACAAAAGAATCCGTGAATGAGGGAAACAGTATGGCCTTTTCATTGGCCCAGCACCCGAAGGTCTTTTCCGAGATCTACGTCAACATGGTGAGGGCCGGTGAAGAATCCGGTTCGCTCGACCTGGTTCTCCATCGTCTGGCCGAACTGACTGAACATCAACAGGCCCTGAGAGGTCGGCTGAAAGCGGCCCTGGCGTATCCGGTTTTCATGCTCTTGATCGGGGCCCTCGTCCTCTTTTTCCTGATCACCTTTATCGTGCCCAATATCACAAAGATCTTTGACGAGATGCACCAGATCCTTCCCCTGCCTACCCTGATCCTCATCGGTGTGAGCAATTTCCTCAAATCTTTCTGGTGGCTTGTGGCGGGTGGCTTGGGCTGCGCGGTCTTATTGATAAGGCGGTTTATTAAGGCCCCTAAAGGGAGGCATCTATGGGACCGGTTCAAGCTCAGCGCCCCGCTGATCGGCTCTGTCAACACGAAAACGGCCATGGCGCGATTTTCGCGGACATTGGGCAGCCTGCTCCAAAATGGTGTTCCTCTCCTCTCTGCCCTCGGAATCGTCAGAAATATTGTCAGCAACACACTGATCGCCGAGGTTATCGATACGGCCATAGACGATATCCAGTCAGGTAAGGCCCTCACGGCTTCCCTTTCCAAGAGCCGCTGGTTCCCCCCTATTGCAATCCAGATGATTTCAGCAGGAGAACAGAGCGGGGACATCGAAAGCATGCTCAATAAAATTGCAGAGGTTTATGAAGGAGAGGTGGAATCGCAGACCCTTGCCATGACCTCCATGTTAGAACCGGTCATGATTCTCTTCATGGGTCTGACCGTAGGGTTTATCGTTATTTCGATACTCCTCCCCATCTTTGAAATGAACCAGATGATACGGTAAGGGGGTTAACAAGATGTGTAGAGACAGATGGAGTTACTCGGGTTTTACCTTGATTGAACTGATGGTGGTCATCGTCATCTTAGGGATTCTGGCAGGGCTCATTATTCCGAGAATCATGGGAAGGCCTGAAGAGGCCAGACAGATGAAGGCCCAGGTCCAGATAGAAAGCATGGAGACCGCACTCAGACTGTACAAATTGGATAACGGATTATATCCCTCCACGGAACAGGGCCTTCAGGCCCTTGTGGAAGCCCCGACAGTGGGGGAACTTCCAAAGGCCTGGCGGGAGGGCGGCTATCTTGAAAAGGGAAAGGTCCCCAGGGACCCGTGGGACAATGAATACATCTATCTGAGCCCCGGGGTCCATGGAGATTACGACCTTGTGTCATACGGGGCGGACGGTCAGCCCGGCGGAGAGGGTAAAGACAAGGACGTCAATAGCTGGGACCTGCATTAAAGGGTCAGTGATCGGGGGTCAGGGGTCAGATTGACCATACAACAACGTCTCTATGGAGCCGGGCCGCTTATGTTCCTCGACAAAAAGGGGTATACCTTCGTCGAACTCATTGTCGTGATTGTCATGGTCGGCATCGTGCTCACCTTCGCCGCCCCACGGCTGAGACACGCCTTGCTGACTGACCATCTGAAAACCGTTGCACGCAAAATGGTCGGTATCCTCCACAACCTGAGAAACGAGGCCGTCCGGGAGCACCAGACGTACACGCTCCATGTTGACCTGAATTCCAATAAGTTCTGGACCGCCGACACCTCAATGACAGGCGGAGAACAGGACCTTGCCCGGGAACAGGGTTCCGCCCTCCCCGCCGATGTACGCATCCGTGATGTCTGGATACAGGGGGAAGGAAAGATCGCCGAAGGAGAGGCTCGGATCCTGTTCACCCCAAAGGGGTATACCCGGATGTCGGCTATCCACCTCCGTTCTGAAGACGGGAGGGAGATCACCCTGGAGCTGAGTCCTTTCCTGAGCAAGGTCAACATCATTGACAAATATGTGGAATTTGATTGAAAACGGAAACTCGAAACTGGAAACTGGAAATCTGGGAATCGGCCATTGATCATAGAATGGTTGCGGGATTTGAATACTCTGGGTAAGGATGGGGGATGTTGTCTTTGGGGAATTTCAAATTTCAAATTTCAAATTTCAAACTTCCTTTTTCCCCCGGCTTTACCCTCCTGGAGGTGATGATCGCCTTGGCCGTTATCTCGATTGCCCTCATGGCGCTCCTGGGTTCCCAGTCTCAGGGCCTCTCTTTAGCCAATGAATCGCGGTTCAACACCACCGCCAGCCTCCTGGCCCAGGGAAAAATGGCCGAGATTGAAGCCATCAGGGATCAGCGGGACCTCGCCTCTGATTCGGGTGATTTTGGAGATGATTTCCCTGGCTACGCCTGGCAATTGGTGGTAAACGACGTTTCATTTGAAGGCGCAGATAAGGTCTCGGACCGTCTCAAAAGGATCGATCTGGAGGTCTTCTGGGTACCGGACAACCGTCATCGCTATCGCCTCAGGCTGTACCGATTCTTTCCGTAACCCGTACCCGATACACTCATAACGAGTACTCGATATCCGATATGAAAAAGACCGGAAAAGGGGGAAACCTGAAGATGCCGGGAGGCTTCACACTCCTGGAGATCCTCATTGCCATATTCATATTTGCCCTGGTTGTCTCGGCGATTTTCGCGGCATACAGAGGCACTTTCACCATCATCGATGGCACCGAATCCCAGGAAGATATCTACCAGATGGCTCGGATTGCCCTGGAGCGGATCGCCGGGGACCTGGAGGCAGCCTATTTGCCTGAACTGGCGCACACCCCTGAAACGGATCAGGCAACGACCGTCTGGTTTGAAGGAGAGAAAAGAGAGATTCGACACCTGAGTTGCGGTGAACTACGGTTTGTATCCCTTGCGCATCTGACCTTCTCAGATGAAAAATCACTCGCCGAACCCGCCGAGATAGCCTATTATGCGGCAGCAGGCAGCCACGAGGAGGGTCTGGACCTTTACCGCTCCGACACGTCTCTGACGCGCGAAACACCCGAATCGGGGACCGGGGGGCTGCTCATCTGCAAGGGGCTTTCATCGATTGATTTTGTCTATTACGATGCGGATGGCCAGCCCCATGAAAGCTGGGGTTCCGATGAGGGTGCAACAAAGGGGAAACTCCCTTCAAGGGTCTCGATCCTGATGCAATTCCCGAACCGAACAGATCCGGGCAGGCCTTTCAGATTCATGACAGGCGTTGCGATTCCGATGGGGGGATGAGATTCTGGGTACGATGCCTAATGACCAGGGGTTCAGGAGGATCTATCAAGAGGTGACATATACTCTCAAAGACAACAGAGGGTTTGCCCTGATCCTTACCATCCTGATCGTCAGCGTGCTCATGGTGCTGACGCTCCAGTTTAACAACGCCATGTGGGCGGGCCTCTATTCATCCGCAAACCTCCGTGACACCATCAGGCTCGGCTTTATTGCCCGGTCGGGCATTAACTGCGCGATGGCGGTTCTTGCTGACGACGCATCTTCTAGCAGTTCTGATTCCCTGCAGGAGACCTGGGCCCAATCAAAAGAGCTCTCCCTGAATTCCGCTACCTTGTTTGAGGACGGCCGTTTTCATGTAGAGATCTCTGATCTTTCCGGAAAGATACAAGTCAACCGCCTGATCAATGAGAATGGAGAATACAATGAGGCCCAGAAAATGTTTCTTACGAGGTTCCTGAACCTGGAACCGTTCCGGCTCGAACCGGAAGCGGTCGGGAATCTCATCGATAGCATAAAGGACTGGATCGATCCGGACGATGAGGTAACGCGGTTCGGCGCGGAAAACGGGTATTATCGGTCAGTGGAAAATCCTTACGCGTGCAAGAATGGACCGATCGATTCTCTGGGCCAGGTACGCCTTGTCAAGGGGATGACCGATGCCCTTTTTTTCGGCACTGAGGGGAAACCCGGCATTTCAGACAGCTTGACCGTCTACGGCGACGGCAAGATCAATATCAATACGGCCGGCCCCCTGGTCCTGCGCGCCCTTTCCGATGATATCGACACAGAGATGGTTCAGGATATGATCGCCTATCGTCTGGATGAAAAAAACGACCTGACAGACCCCGCATGGTACCGCAAGATACCGGGGATGGGTCATGTGACGATCGATCCTGCCCTCATCAAGACGTCGAGCGGCTACTTTGAAATCCGATCAGCAGGCATGGCCGAGGCCATGAGCAGACAGGTAACCACGGTCGTCAAGAGGGGAGACGGATCATCGCTTCAGATAGTGGTATGGAACGTTGAATAATGCACGGTAACATCACAGGGATCGACATACGCGGCGATTACATTACGGCCGTTCAGACGAGAAGCGGGCTGAAGGGGTGCCAGATCCTTGCCTGTATCCGGATCCCTGTTGATGACAAGGGGCTGGGTGAGGCCCTGAAATCCCTGGCCGGGTCGATGGACATGAGGAATGACACATGTCTCGTTACGATACCGGAAAATAAGGTTTCTTTCAGAAATGTCCACATGCCTTTCAGGGATGCGAGAAAGATTCGGCAGACCCTTCCCTTTGAAATGGAGAGTATGCTGCCGTTTCCCGTTGAGGACCTGGTGATCGATTTCATGATGCCCGACAGTCCTTCCGGGGGGAGCGTCCTGGCCGCATCGGTCAAGAGGGAGTTTATCTCGGACTATCTGGGGACGCTTCAGTCCAACGGGATCGATCCGGAGGTGTTAGAGGTCAGGGGCTCGCCCTTAGCCTCGTGGGTATTGAACCAGGCAGGGACCCCTAAGCACATCCTTGTACTGGAGGTGGGTGAGAAAGGGAATACCCTGGTCCTCTGTCTGAACAGGCGGATCGCCCTGATCCGCTCATTCACCGCCGTCCCTGCTCTTCCCACCGTGTCAGGCCTGACAGACGGCGAGGTCCGTGAACGGAAAGACCTGCGGACCGAAGAGATGGAATCCTGTTTCAGGTCCCTGTGCATCGTGGTTCACAACACGGTACATGCCTTCATATCCCAGACAGAGAGTGCTGCTCGGCCGGAAAAGCTCTTTTTTACCGGAGAAGGGGCCCAGGACCCCGGGGTTGCCGACCTGTTGAGCCGGTTTCTGGATATGCCCGCCGAACCGATTGACGTCAGCCGGGATAAAAGGGTCAGAATGGATGGCCGCATGGCCAGGGACTGGTCCCCGGCCCTGATGAACGGCGCCCTTTCCTTATCCCTCAGGAATGCCCGGAAGGAGGAAGGATTCAACCTCAGGAGAGATGAATTCGGCCCGGAAAGACGATACTTGGGGCTCAGGAAGGAAATCCCGAAAATAGCGATTTTTCTCTTTCTGATCCTCTCCTTTCTGGCGGCCGACATGATTATCGACTACTATACCCTGGAAAAGGAGTACAGTGCCCTGAACCGGGAGATCACCGCCATTTTCCGGCAGACCCTTCCCCAGGTGACCCGGATCATCGATCCGGTCCAGCAGTTGAGGGTAAGCGTCGGGGAGATGAAGCGATCGTCCGCTTCGAGCCCGGGTGCCGGCCCCGACAACTCGGTCCTCGACCTGTTGCAGGAGATCTCCCGGCGCATCCCCCGGTCTGTCAATGTAGGGGTCCATCGCATGGTGCTTGATCCGGAGACCGTGAGGATCTCCGGCAGAACCGATGCGTTCGACGAGGTGGACAAGATAAAAAACGACCTGGCGACCTCGACTGTCTTCAGTACCGTGAATATCACTTCAGCCAACCTTGACCGTACCGGGAAAAAGGTCCAGTTCGAGATAACCATAGACCGTAAACGGTGATAGGATTTCAAGTGAACTACTAAACCTCTGAACCGATGAACAATTAAGACCATGAAATTAGGGAAAAGAGAAAAAACTGCCGTCTCCCTGGCCGCCTGCTCTATAGCGGTCTTTGTCCTGGTCCAGTTCATTATTTTTCCGTTTTTCGATAAACGGGAAGCCATGAAACGGGGCATCGAGGCAAAAGGGAACGGGCTGAAAGAAATCATGACGCTGAGGGCCGAATATGAATCCTACAGGAAGGGGGCTGCGGGGATCCAAAGCTATCTGAAGAAGCGCGAAAAAGGCTTTACACTGTTCTCTTTTCTTGAACAAGCGGCAGGCAGGGCAAGGGTGAAAGATCATATCAAGTATATGAAGCCGTCAGGGTCCCGGGGAAGCGGCCGGCTCAAGGAGTCGATGGTTGAAATGAAAGTGGACAGGATCAATCTAAAGCAACTGGTGGATTATCTCTACCTGATCGAGTCGCCGGAAAACGTCGTCAGCATCAAGAGGATCTCCATCAGAGACAGCAAGGGCGCCCCCGGATACCTGGATGCCGTCATGCAGGTTCTCACAATTGAAAATTGAATATTGAAGATTGAACTATGCTCAGTAACTCGCAACCGAAACATCTATCGTGCGAACGCCGAGGTTCAAAGTCCGAGGCCTGAAGTCAATCTTCAATTACAGTATCCCGTACCCGATTATGACAAACATCATGCAGAAAAAATGGAAATGGTTCGGATATGTCCTCTACGGCATTTTCCTGACAACGGGGCTTCTCTATTACCGGTTTCCATCAGATACGATCAAGGCCTATGTGGAGTCCGCTGTTGTCAGGGCAAATCCCCGAATCCTTCTATCACTGAAGGGGCTGCGTCCCGGTTTTCCCCCGGGGATCGATCTTGTGGACGCGAGGATTTCCCTCAAAGAGACGCCTCAAAAGCCCCTGCTGAGGGCGAAGGACATGGCCATCATGCCGGTGGCGTGGTCATTTCTGTCCGGGACGCCTGAATATTATGTTGACGCCCACGCCTACCAGGGAGATATCAAGGGTAGGGTCTGTTTTGACCGCCACGACATGAAGGCCCCCTTCGCAGCATCCCTCCTGTTGAAGGGGATCCATGTGGGTCGGCATCCGTATCTTCCCCCCCTTGTAGGCCGGAATGTGTCGGGGGTCTTGGACGGCAAGATCGATTATTCCGGACAGCGTGATAGACTCATGGACGGTGCGGGCCAGGGAACGCTTGTCATATCCGATGGGAGGGTGCAGCTACTGCAGCCCGTCTTAGGCCTTGACTCCCTGGATTTCGATCGGCTTTCCATGAAAATGGCCCTCAAGGACCGAAAGGTTGTCCTGACCCGTCTCGAACTCGAGGGGCCCGCCATCAAAGGGGAATTATCAGGGACCATCGCGCTTAGAAGCGACCTCTCGAGAAGCAGACTTGACCTGAGGGGAACCATGGAACCGCTTGGCGGGCTCTTCGGGAATATAAAAGCCGATGAGAGCGCCCTCAGGTTTCTGCGACAGGGCCTGAAAGGGCTGAGCCGTTCTTTTGTGATCCAGGGAACCCTCAGGAACCCGGAATTCAAGTTTATATAGAAATTCACTCAGGAATCTTATTCATCTACGGTTACATCCATGAAGCGGAATCTTTACCACGTTATATTCAATCTTTTTGCCCTCTCTGCCCTCATTTATATCGGTGTGGATATCTTTTACAGGACCCTTTGTTTCCGGCTTACCGAGATCGGTTCCTCAGAGACGGCGGTGGTTGCGATTCCGAACAGGGTCGATTATAAACGACCCCCCCTAAAGGACTTCGACGTGATCGTCGAACGAAATATATTCGGCACGGTTAACATGGCCTCCCAGGATGTAAAGACCGATGATATAAAGAAAGAAGAGCTTGAGGCCCTTGAGCCGACCTCCCTCAAGATCTCCCTTTTAGGGACGGTTACAGGTTCTGAAGAGAATTCGTGGGCCGTGATTGAGGAGAACAGCAAAAAGAATCAGGGGCTCTACAGGGTGGGAGACGCTATCCAGAATGCGGTTATCCGGAAGATCATACGGGAAAAGGTCGTCTTGCGGGTGGGGGACAAAGACGAGATACTCTCGATGGAGGAGCCTCAATCAGCAAAAGGAGCCCAGCCGGACCGGGCCGGTAAGCCGGGTGACAGTGGAGACACGGTAACGGTAGCGCGATCCGATATCCAGGACTCCATGAAAAATATCAATAAGTTGCTGACCCAGGCCCGTATTCGCCCCCACTTGAAAGATGGAAAAGCCGACGGCTTTGTGCTCAGCTACATTAAAGAAAATTCGTTTTTTACCCAGTTAGGGCTCAAGCGGGGAGACATTGTCAAAAGCATAAACGGGAAGCAGATCAATACCCCGGAAGATGCGTTTTCTTTTTACAAGGCCCTGGAATCGGGTTCTCCCCTGGCAATGGAGATAAGCCGCGGGGGCCAACCCAAAATCATAAATTATCGTTTCAAGTAGATGGAAGAGGTTCAGATGTTCAAAGGTTCAGAGGTTCAAGGGTTACCGAAAATGTGAATCCTGTCTCAGCAGGAATTCATGAGTTTTGAATAGAAAAGGCATGAGAATAGATCGATTTGAGGATATTGAAGCGTGGCAGTTAGCCAGAGAGCTAACTTTCAAGGTTTATGCTCTCACAAAGAAAGTCAAGTTTAATCGAGACGTTGGTTTGAAGCGACAAATTCAGGATGCAGCAGGTTCATCCATGCACAATATTGCGGAAGGATTTGATTCGGAAACGAATTCCGAGTTCATAAGGTTTTTAAGATATGCCAAGCGGTCTTGCACAGAAGTCCAGAGCGAGCTTTATGTAGGCTTGGATCAACAATACATCACAAAATCTGAATTTCAGGATGTGTACGATCATACTGCTCGCACCCGTGCTGCCATTCGTGGCTTCATCAAGTACCTGCTGGCCTACAAGCAGGGTCAACGCAAGGAATGAACCCAGAACCTCTGAACCTTTGAACCTCTGAACCTCTGAACCCTTGAACCTCTGAACCTTGAACCCTTGAACCTTTGAACCTTGAACCTCTGA
>CAZACO010000111.1:0-9286 GCA_964483185.1 uncultured Desulfobacteraceae bacterium | reverse complement strand
GATACGACACCGAACCTGGAAGGGGAAACCTGGCTGCTGAAAAACAACTTCTGTCAGGCAGAGGGGATGGCAAACCTGGATAAGGTGCCAGAGGCCGGTGCCCTTGTCATCATCGGCTTTGCAAAGCCCGAGGGGGGAACAGGCGGTTATGCACGATATATCGCGGTCTGTCCGCCTGACTGGAAATATGGAAAATCGATTGAAGAGCTTCCCGGCGCTCCGCTTCCCAAGCAGCCCCATCCGAACAAGAGGGATAAGAACGGCGTGTTGAGACCCACGCCGATACCTTAGATTGGAAATGCCTAAAGTGCCTAAAGTGAGTCCCGCCAGGCGGGATGCCTAAAGTTGATGCTGATGTTCATTCCGGGCCTTGGCGTGAACGGATCAGCTTCTGATCCTTGAGAAAGGCGAGCATTCGATTGCGCTCCCACCGTCCCTGCAGTGGTTATGAGTATGTTGCAGGGGCGGTGGGTTCCTTCCGTCAGCGCATCGAAACTGTTCCTATTCTACTTCAACAGGACATCACGCAAGGCCGTACCGTATGCATCAAAGGTGACCCTCAATACCTTTCTGGTGCTGGACGTTACCTTGAAACGATCATCGATCCTCAAACCGCACACCCAGATAGGTTGATTCCCCTGTGTCAATATCGGAATGCGTGATCTGATATCCGATGGGACCTTCATGTCAACAAAGAAATCTTTCAGTTTTTTGTGACCCGTCATCCCGATCGGCACAAATCTGTCGCCGGGCCGGAAGTTCCTGAGCATCAAGGGAAAGGTTATCCGGCCTGCATCAAGACAGGCGGTCCAGGGTTGGGTTTTTAGATCTGAGATGGCCGCCCTGTCAAGCTCCTCAAGGACAAGGCTGCAACCCATAACGTCCAGGTCAAACGATCCGGGCCTCTCAATAAAACAGCAGAACCTCTCTGACGTTTCGATGCTTCTTGAGAAGACCAGCCTTTCATACACCCTCCTGACCCGAAGCGTGTCGGGAAGTGTCACGCGGGCCTGCGGCCTTCTCCCCGTGGCCAGCCGCTTTATCGCCTCGATATGGAGCAGGCTTATCCGGCGCAGACTCCCGTTCACCATTTTCAATGCCTGCCTGACAACATGATTCTTAAGGGGTTCAGGCAGGTCTGTGAACCGGGATAAGGGGATGATGATGTCATTGTTTGAAGCGGTTTCTGCCTCCTTTTTGATCCATGTTTCCGCCTGTGCGTCGAACCATCGGTTTTCTTCTCCCATGATCTCGGCAGTCCGGCCCAAAAGCTCAACAATCCTGGGCTGGTATGTTTCGAGCTGGGGGATGAGGTTCAGGCGGATCTCGTTTCTCAGATGCCTGAACTCAAAATTGGACGCATCTGTGACATACTGAAGCCGCCTTTGGCCGAGGTAAGACTCGATTTCGCTGCGGGTTACCTCGAGGAGCGGCCTGATGACGCAATTTTCCCTGACAGGATGTATGCCTGAGAGCCCCGGGGGGCCGCTCCCCCGCAAGAGCCTCATGAGGACCGTCTCGGCCTGGTCGTTGAGAGTGTGGCCTGTGACAATCTTCTGGGCAGCCCATTCCTTTTGAACATTCATTAGGAACCGGTATCTGGCATCTCTGGCCCTTTCCTCCAACGAAGCGCTCTCCGGTCTTATGCCAGGATCAGCTTTTTTGGTAACAACATCGAGATGGAGTGAAGATGCCAGGGCCTCGACAAATTGTGTCTCATACGCATCCGCGTCCGGTCTGAGCCCGTGGTCAAAGTGGGCGACGATCAATGTCAGTCTCAGGACATCCTTGAGACGGTGGAGTATGTCTAAGAGGCAGACGGAATCAGCGCCGCCCGAGACGGCAACAATGAGACGGTCCCCGCGATCGATCATGCGGTATTTTGAGATGGTTTTTTCGACTTTTTTGACGATTTTCGTTACAAGGTCCATACATACCCCTCGGTCAGGCACTTTGAGCCCTTTGATCCGTGAGAGAATCTTGGATCGTATGAGAACACACAGGAAGCATCCAGGCCATTTTATATGGAAATGGGTGTGCTGACAAGGAGGGAGTCATCGATAGGGAGGGTCGTTTAGGTGATGGCTGGGATTTTATCAGGAACGTTATGTGTCTCGCCCTCTGGCCGCCCGGTCACATCCGTTGCCTGTTTCAACGGGATGGCCTTTCGGGAAAGGCTTTTAGCCTGGAAGCCTGCAGTTGACGGTATTTTCGTTGACTTTTAAAAAGCGTCTGTGTAAACGATGGTGAACCGTATTGCGGGGCCGAGATGTTTCTTTCAACCCCAAGACCGGTCCTGAGAGGGAAAAGAGGATTAGGAATGGTTTGTACGTGTACAGAAGCCCCGTTTCTCCAAACAGATGGAGAACGGGGTGTTGTTTTCGTGGCTACGGAAAGAGCCCACGGTGAGAGAGATGAGATCAGGGGCGGAAATGGATATAATGCGTGAACCACATCCCTTAGATGGCCATGTGACGGAAAAAAAGGATGACAAAAAAGGTGCTTATACTCTGCTTTTTGGGCTTGTTGGGAGCTTGTGTCTCTTATCCTGATCTAAGAGTTCGAGTCGATACAAGGGTTGTTCCTCTGGCCAAGTATGAAAGAGACCATGAGGATTGCCTGAGACAGGCAAGATCTGTGTGGCCTGTGACCATATCTCAGCTAAAGCGGAATTGGAAGCTTTATTATCCGGTTCTTATCAATCAAGAGATGTACGTGATTGATTGCCTGTCAAAGAAGGGCTATCGAGTCTTAGATGAGGATGAACCGGAATATTTTTAGGTCAAAGAGGGACGGATGGATTGTCATCAGTATGAAGAACCACTTTAAAACGATCTATGGAGAAGACAGATAAAGGAGATAACCGTTATGAGATTAGACTCGATGGCATTAGAAACCGTGTTATTCGATCGGGATGATACGGTCGGCATCATCCGGCTGAATCGCCCTGAGCGGATGAATGCGGTGATTGAGCAGATGTACCTCGATTTACAGGCCGTCCTGAACGCTGCCTGCGATGACCCGTCTGTCAGGGTACTCATTTTAACCGGCTCTGTCCGTAAAGGGCCGGACGGCGACAAACAGGCCTTTTGCGCAGGGGCCGATCTGAAGAAACACTCGGCAGGGGACCGGTCCCTCTGGCAGAAACGGGAATATATCTTCCTGGCCCACGACACTACCCGGCGGATCTACGAGTTCCCGAAGCCGGTCATCGTTGCGGTCAACGGGCCTGCAAGGGGGGCAGGGACAGAGATGGCCCTCAACGGCGATTTTCTGATCATGGCAGACACTGCCACCATCGGATTTCCCGAGATCGGCCTTGCCACCTTTGTCGGCGGCGGGGTGACGTCCCATCTCACAAGGCTTGTGGGCATCATGAAGGCCAAGGAACTCATCTATACGGGTAAAATATTGAACGGTCCTGAAGCGGCGGCCATCGGCCTGGCCTTGAAATCCCTCCCTTTAGAGCAATTGATGCCCGAGGCCCTATCCCTTGCCAGAGAGCTGGCACAAAAGGCCCCTGTTTCCCTCGGCTTTGCCAAAAAGCTTGTCCAGCAGGCCCCTCACCGGGACCTTGAGACCGTCCTGCTTGCCGAATCAGAGGCCATTTTGGCCTGCATGAATACGGAAGACTGGCACGAGGGGATTGCTTCGTTTGCAGAAAAGCGCAGACCCATATTCAAGGGGAGGTAGGTCATGGGCCTCGAAAACGTGTTGAACGCCACATCTCTTGCCGTGGTCGGCGCATCGAAAAAGGAAACCAAAAGGGGATATCAGGCCATCAAGACCCTGATCGAACAGAAATTCGAAGGGCAGGTCTATCCGGTAAACCCGAAAGAGGAAAGTATCCTGGGACTGCCCTGCTACGCGAAGGTTTCCGACATTGAGGGACCGGTTGAAATGGTCTTGATCACCACCCCGGCAACGACCATTCCGGCGATCCTGGAGGATTGCGGAAAAAAAGGGGTGGCAGGGGCCGTGATTATCGCCGGCGGTTTTGGCGAACTCGGCAAAGAGGGAAAAGACCTGGAAGCGCGGATTGTGGACATCGCAAGGGCGAACCATATTCGGCTTATCGGCCCGAATACCTCCGGCATGATGAATCTCAAAAGCAACTTGAACCTGGTCGGGTTGAGAGGGGTGCCCAGGGGCCATATCGCCCTGCTCACGCAGAGCGGGAACATGGCACTTTCCCTGATTACGGAGGCATCCATCAAGAGCCAGCAGGGATTTTCCTACTATGTGGGGGTTGGAAACGAGGCAGAAGTGAAGTTTCATCAGTATCTGCAGTTTTTTCAGGAAGACCCCGAAACAACGGCTATTCTCATGTATGTTGAAGGGATGCGTGACGGCCGGAAGTTTCTTCAACAGGCCTATCAGACTACCCGGAAAAAGCCGATCGTCATGCTCAAGAGCGGCCGCTCAGCTACGGGAAAACGATCGGCAGGATCCCACACCGGGGCCTTGGCCGGCATGTCAGAGGTGGCGGACACGGCATTCAAACGGGCTGGCGTCATTGTCATAAAAAACTCTGATGAATTGTTCCCTGCGGCCGAAAGCCTGGCCAGTCTGCCTCATATCAAGAATAACCAGATCGCCATCCTTGCGGACGGCGGGGGACATGCCACCATTGCCGCAGATAAACTGACAGAACTGGGCGTGAACATCCCGCCTCTGGACGAGAAGACCCAGAAAAAACTGAAAAAGATCCTCCCTGCCGGGGCGGCGGTCAGGAATCCGGTTGACATAGCGGGGGGGGCCGATGAGAACCCTGAGGTTTTTGCAGATTGCGCTGAAATCCTCCTCCATGACACCCAGATTGGCGGGCTCCTGGTCGTGGGGCTCTTCGGCGGTTACAATATCCGTTTTGCCGAAAGCCTTGCATTCGTGGAAGAGGACGCCGCTCACCGGATGGGAAAGCTCGTGAAGGAGGTGGGGAAGCCGATCATTGTGCACAGCCTGTACAATTATGCCAGGCCCCACTCCCTGGATCTGCTCAGGTATTACAGCATTCCTGTCTATGATGCCCTTGAAACCGCCTGTAAGTGCATGGCCGTACTTTCAGAATATGGGAACTATCTGCACAGTTATCACGCCACGGCCAAGTTTGTCTTCAGCAAGGGGCGCAAGTCCAAACCGCGTGGTCGAGAGCTGTTCCAGAAGGCCATGGAAGAAAACCGGAACGCCCTCTTCGAATACGAGGCCAAGGAACTCATCCGTCTGCACGGCATACCTGTTGCTGAAGAACGCCTTATCCATTCAGATGAGGAAGCGGTCGCCGCGGCAACTGCCTTTGAAGGGCCTGTTGCCATGAAGATTGTGTCCCGTAATATCCTGCACAAGAGCGAAGCAGGGGGGGTGAAACTCAATCTGAAGACACGGGACGACGTGCGTCGGGCATATAAGGCCATCATCCGGGGGGCGCGGGAATATCACCCGGACGCGGATATTTATGGCGTATTGGTGGGGCCGATGCTCAAGGAAGGCCTGGAGGTCATTATCGGAACCAAGATGGATGATCAGTTCGGGCCGGTCATCATGTTCGGCATCGGCGGGATCATGGTAGAGGTGCTCAAGGATGTGGTATTCCGTGTACTGCCGATCTCGGAACGCTCGGCCAGAAGGATGATAGAGGGGATACGCTCGGTTAACCTCTTAAACGGCTTCCGGGGGAGACCGCCCGTTGACAAGAAGGCGATCAAGAGGCTGTTGCTGGCCGTTTCCGAGATCGTGGGATCTTACAACGATATCCAGGAGATCGACCTGAATCCGGTGATCGTTTACGAGCGTGGACTGGATATTGCCGATGCCAGGATTCTTCTCAAAAAGGACGAGGGCGTCAGCAACTGGTAGGAAGACCTGACTTCCATCTCAAGGATCGCAGCATTGATTATCGCGGCCTTTGAAGGTCGGTCTATCCCTTGAACTCCTCTTTCCGGATCCGATATTTTTTCATCAACTTGTGAAGGTGGCGAGTCGTAATCCCTGCTGCGGCCGCGGTTTCGTTGATTCTACCCTTATTCAGGGCCAACTGTTCTTTCACGTATTTTCTCTCGATATCTTCTACGGCCCGCTGTCTTACATCTGACAGATTGAGCCCCGCATCGACCGAGACGGTGGCGGACCGGAATTCCAGTTTAAAAAGCTCGGCAGGGAAGCTCTCCGGGGTAAGGAGTGATGAGGTTTCCAGGATGTAGGCCCGTTCCATAAGGTTTTCAAACTCCCTGATATTTCCCGGCCAGCCGTAGGCCTGGAAGGCCTCTATCACCTTGGGATGGATATCGTGGATCTCCTTCTGGAGAAACTTGTTCAGCTTTTTCAAAAAAGTCTCCGCAAAAAGCGGGATATCGTCTATCCTTTCCCTCAGGGGCGGCAGCTCGATAGGAAACACATTCAACCGGTAATAAAGATCTCTTCTGAACTGGTCATGATCGCACATCTTCTTCAGATCCATGTTGGTGGCCGATATGACCCGGACATTGCTCGTGGTGGTATCATCGGCCCCCACACGTTGAAACGTGCCGTCCTGAAGCACCTGCAGCAGCTTGACCTGCGCAGACGGCGTGATGGTGCCTATCTCGTCCAAGAAGATCGTTCCACCACGGGCAATTTCAAATTTACCTAATTTCCTCCGGACAGCCCCTGTAAAGGCACCCTTTTCGTGCCCGAACAGCTCGCTTTCCAATAGGGTATCAGGGATCGCGCCGCAGTGAACGCTGATAAACTGCTCGTCTTTCCGATTGCTGAGTCTGTGAACGAGCCTGGCCATAATGCCCTTCCCGGTGCCTGTTTCACCGGTAAACAAGACCGTGCTTCTGGTTGGAGCGACCGATCTGATCTTGTCAAAGACCTCTTTCATCCGGGGATATTTTGTTTGAAAGACCTCGAATGAGTCCGATTGCCAGAATCGATCCCGCAGATAGTCAAGTTCGGACTGAACAATGATATATTCGTGGATGTCCTCTGCGACAAATTTTACCTCATCATCATTCACCGGATAGGTCAAATAGTTGCTGGCCCCGGCCTTTACGACCATGACAGCATCCCGGATCATCTCCTGGGATGACATCACAATAATTTCGATGGTGGGATACAGATGCCAGAATGGGCGCAGCCATTCCTTGTACCCGTTTCCGTTCCCGGTGCCACGCAGAAGGATCAGGTCAATAAAAATCAGATCGAACGGTTTTTCCCGAAGCAATTCGAGGCCGGTCTCCTTTGTCTCGGCATGCTGAATCCTGTACTCCGAATGGAGGCAGGAATGGATGGCACCAAAAACCGTTCGTTCTTCTGATATGACAAGGATTGATTTCATCGCTTACTCCACGGGCGCGCTCTTCATGAAGGTTTCCATCAGCTCTTAAGTAGAACTTTGACTTCCGGAGGGTGAAATATCGGAACCGGAAATTCTTATTCTTATGAATCTATTTTCTTTCAACACGTTAAGTCGGGACAACCGTTCTCCTGCCCGATCTTTTCTATCTTACCCGTTAAAGATCGGAATTTCAAGTTCCGATATCAATAGTGTTCATAAAAATATCGTGCGGGCACCTCCCGGAAAGACGGGGGCAGAACGGAATCGTCATTCTACATAACATTATGAAATAACAGATTAAAATCCGATTTCCCATCCACACCGGTTTTTTTTGGGAAGGCGCAGCCTGCATGGATGGCATGTCTCTTGCTAAAATGGAGGGATTGACCACGCGGTGCACGCGGCTTCCGTCAACCTGGAGGAGACGGGAGAAAGACAGCATGTTTCAACCAGCGGGCTCGGGTTGGGAGTGAATACCCCCTGACCGGTCAATGACACAATCCCTGAAGGTGTGAAAATAATACCATATAACAAGGAGGATTTATGCAGAATGAACAGGACAACGAATGGATATGGCCCCCACTTGATGCTGGATCTGGCTGAGTGCAACCCTGCCATCCTGAACGATCTCGATGCCTGCTTTAACCTGTTGAACGATCTTCCGGTAAAGATAGGCATGACAAAGATAACCCAGCCTTATGTATTCAGATACAGCGGGCAGATACCGGAAGATGCCGGGATCACCGGCGTCACCATCATCGCCGAAAGCCATATTTCCCTCCATACCTATCCTCGGAAGAATTTCGTATTTGTTGATCTATTCTCGTGCAAGCCGTTTGATGTGGAAAGCGCCAAGGACTATGTCATACAATTCTTCCAATCAAAGTCCCCTTCGGTCTATACATACGAACGGGGCGAGCAGTTTCCTGCAACCTATCAGCGGGCAGCCTAACCGTCTCCAATGACATCGGCCGTGGACCCTGGCGCCTTTGGAGCGCTGAGTGATGATTTTTGCCGCTATGAAACCGCGGCGATCGCAGTTCTGCCGATTCCCTACGACGGCACCTCCACATGGATGAAGGGCGCAGACCTCGGTCCCCAGGCCGTGATAGATGCCTCCGCCCATATGGAGTTATACGATATTGAAACAGATGCCGAGGTGTTCAGACGCGGGATCGTAACCCTGGCGCCCGTCGATTGTCTGGATCATCCGGAGCAGATGGCAGCGGCTGTCTATGAACGTGCCAGACCGCTTGTGAGAGACCGGAAATTCGTGGTAGGCGTCGGCGGGGAGCATTCGATTTCAGTCGGCTTGGTTCGCGCGGCCGCGGAAGGATTCCCTGACCTTTCGGTCCTGCAATTCGACGCCCACTGCGATACCCGGGAGGCCTATGAGGGGAGCCGGTTCAATCATGCGTGCGTTATGTCCAGGGTCGGCGAAATATGTCCCTATGTCCAGGCAGGGATTCGAAGCATGGATGCTTCCGAATCGGCCGGTCTGAAGCGGGAACGCATTTTTTTGCCCATGAGATCGTTGCCGGCACGAATGTGGTCCCAAATCTACTGAAGGCCCTGACGCGGGATGTCTATATCACCATTGACTTGGATGTCCTTGATCCCTCGATTATGCCCTCTACCGGGACCCCGGAACCGGGAGGATTGGACTGGTACGCCCTGATTGGACTGCTGAGACCGGTCATCATGGAAAAAAACGTGGTGGCGATGGATGTGACAGAGCTGTTGCCGCACCCTGACAACAGGGCCCCCGATTTCTTGGCCGCAAAACTGATCTACCGTATCCTGAGCATGATCTTTGCCCGGTAAGCGTTCTGAGGTTGAGGGCTTCCCGCTGAACCCTTGAACCCCTGGCCCAGACCGATCATGGACACTACGACCGAGAAGTGTAGTCCAAGCCCATGGATGCATATGTCTTTATTCCTCCAACAAGTCGCACCAGGGCGGGCTTTGAAC
>CAZACO010000110.1:0-9357 GCA_964483185.1 uncultured Desulfobacteraceae bacterium | reverse complement strand
TCAACACGATAAAATCTCTCAAAGACGCGGGGGAGATGTTCTTTCGAGATGCCACAACCCGGGTCACGGACAGCGATGCTGATCTCATTTTTCCCTTGAGTGACATTCACCCGGATAACGCTCCCTTGGGGACTGTACGTTATGGCATTATTCAAGAGGTTGACAACCGCCTTTTCAAGGAGAGAAGCGTCCATTTTCAACGCGATGTCTTTATCGCAGGAAAGCTCGACATCGATTTTTTTGGCAGCCGCTAAAACCCCGCAGAGTTGAACCGCATTCTGAAGCACTTCCGCCACATCCCGTTCAACCAATTCGATACCTTGACCGTCACGTTCCTGTTCAATTCTTGAAAGGCTGAGAAGATCTTCAATAATGACTTCTAAACGATTCACATGTTTTTCAATGATACCCAGGAAACGGTCAGCATCCTCCGGACGCCTTATGGCCCCATCATGGAGTGTCTCTACAGATGCCTTGATAGCGGTAATAGGCGTCTTTATCTCATGGGAGACATTGGCAACGAAATCCCTGCGAATATTCTCAAGCTTCCGGATACGGGTGAAATCGTTCAACACAATAAGGGCGCCGATTCGGCTCCCCGACGCATCCCTGAGTGTGGTGCTCTGGGCATTAAAAAACCGCTCATCTCCCCATGAAAGCAGTTTATCTTTTTCGGACGGTCCGTTATCCGACAATGATTCTGTCACAAAATCATAAAGGGCCGTGTTTCTGACCATCTCGTGAATACTTCGTCCCTTCGCTTCTGAAGGCGTGCATCCCAGCATCTCACCGGCGGCAGGGTTCAATCGGAGCACCTGCTCTTCCAGATCCAGGGCAATAACTCCTTCAGTCATGCTGGAGAGTACGGTTTCCATTTCATTCCGCTGCCGGGTGAGTGCATTCAACTGCTCGCGAAGGGCGGCCGCCATTCTATTCAAGGCCGTGGAAAGGGCTTCGATCTCTTCCGGTTCTATTACCTGTGGCCGGGACCTGAATTCACCTCGGTCTATGGACTCGGCCCAGCGCTGTATCTGGGCAATAGGGCGGGTAATACGGCGGGAAACCAGCAGGCTGAGCAGGGCAGCGAGGGCGGCCATGAACAGACCCCCGATGGCTATCTTCTGCTGGATGTTGCCTATGGCCGTGTCGATGGCATCCACAGGAATGGCGGCCCTAACAACCCCGACAATCTCCGAACCCTTTCCAACGGGTAGCGCGACATACATCATATCCTTTTCAAGCGTCCGGCTGTACCGGGTAGAAATGCCCTGGCCCTCTGTCAATGCCTGTATGATCTCAGGTCGATCCGCATGGTTGTCCATTTTGGCGGCATCCTCCTCCGAATCACCGATGACCTTGCCGGAGGGGAGGATAACCGTGATTCGGGTTGACCCGCGGCTGCCGATGTCCTTGCACAACAGATCAAGACCCTTTTTATCAGGAGAGATGAGATGCCTCTGGATCTGTTCCGCTACCAGCAGGACACGTGCCTTGAGGTCTCTTGCGGTCCGATCAAGATAAAAGTCCCTTATCGAACTCGAGGCATACCATGTCACTGCCCCCAAAGATACGAGGGTGATCAATAGATAGGAGGGGTAGAGATACCATATCAATTTTCTATTCTTGCCCATGGCTACTCCTTAAACCGATACCCCACACCCCTGACCGTTTCGATGTATTTGCCTGCGGGCCCCAGTTTTTTCCTGAGGCCAACCATCTGGACATCCACGGAACGATCCGTAACAAAATAATCTTGGCCCCGGACCGCATCAACGATCTGGGAACGGGTAAACACCCATCCGGGCCTTCTTGCAAGATAATTCAGTATCCCGAATTCCGTAAACGTCAGCTCGACCGGGGTTCCTTTTACGAGGACCTCCCTTCGGCCCGGAATGATTTCCAGATCATGAATCCTCAAGACCGGGGTATCCTCTGGCTGTTCCATCCCTTTTCTTCGAAGAACCGCCCGTAACCTCGCCACCACAATCCTTGGGCTGAACGGCTTGGTGATATAGTCGTCGGCGCCCAATTCCAGGCCGGTCACAATATCTGCTTCCTCACCCTTGGCCGTTAACATCACGATCGGAATTCCCTTTGTCTCCGCATTATTTTTCAGGACCTTTGCCACTTCCAGTCCGTCCATGCCGGGGAGCATCAGATCCAAGACGATGAGATCCGGGATGTCCCTCCGTGCAAGTTCAATCGCCTTCTCGCCGGATGTGGCACAGATCACATCATATCCTTCCCTCGAAAGGTTGAATCTTATGAGCTCGAGGATATCCTCTTCATCGTCTACAACAAGAATATGTTCTTTGGGCATAATATCTCTTTTCTGAAGGACCATTTGAAAAGCGAGTCTGACATGAAAATGTTAGCATTCTGTTAGATTAATGTAAAGATTGTATTGCGAGGTGGCTGCCTTCCAAGTTTTTTCGTACCATTCTTCTCAGAAATAGGATATGCTTCAGGGACTCGGAGTCATCCGGCATAAGACATAAGCCGGCAAGAAGGGAGTATCAAATGGCAACAGATGATCGAAATGATATGGGGATCTATTTGAGCCCAACATATGCCGTCGATTCTGACCAGGAAAGCATCGTGACGATTGCGGAGGATCTCACAAGGGACTGTTCTGATGATGTAAAAAAGGCGGTCGCGCT
The DNA here is from genome assembly GCA_964483185.1 of uncultured Desulfobacteraceae bacterium. Lineage (GTDB taxonomy): Bacteria > Desulfobacterota > DSM-4660 > Desulfatiglandales > Desulfatiglandaceae > CAZACO01. The sequence goes on along the minus strand of CAZACO010000110.1, from coordinate 6,697 downwards.
TTTTCATTTTGTCAGGGATTCGATTCATTATAATGTCTTCATGATTTCTGTATTCCGGGAAGACTTCAAGGCATCCAGAATTCTGGAGTGGGGAAAGGGCTACTGTGTTCAAAAGGCTGTTCTCCTGACGGCGCTTGGAAGAGCTGCCGGCATCCCGAGCCGGATGGCCTTTGCCAAGATCACCAACCATCGGGTCCCCCCCCATGTCTATGAAAGGTTAGGGGTCAATACCTTTCCCCGGCACGGATACAACCAGTTTTTCCTGGATGGTCATTGGGTCAGCGCTGCCGCTACCTTTGACAGGGGATTGTGCGAAAAAAATGGACTCCCTGTGGTCGAATTCGATGGGAAGAACGATGCCATGTTACCTGAAAAAGACCTTCGGGGGAGACCCTATATCGATTATGTTGAAAAATTTTCCCCTGCAGAAGATCTTCCATTTGATTGGATTGTTGAGAGGATTGTGCGCATCGTGGGACCTGACAAGCGTCCGTGGTTCAAAAGGGAGGATGACGTAAATGCACCCGGCTCAGGTCCTTGAAGTATTGTTCAGCCCTCGCCCGAGCGAGGTATCGATTTGCGACGTCGCCATAAGAATGCACCGATGATCAGAAGGAACAGCGGAATCAGGAGCACCCAGACGTATTCTTCTATCAGGGCCGTGACGATGACGGCGGTGCCGAGAAAAACGCCCACGATGGCAATCCGCCAGTTGGAAGAGATGCCGGCACAAAAGGTGGCAAGGGCAAGGACGAGAAGGGCTACGAGACCGGCATCCGCATTGTTAAGCCTTCCCGTGTAATTGAGAAGAAAGACCAGATGTACGGCCACGAGATATCCGAACCAGTGAATGATCTGATGCCGTATGAACGTGGCCTTGCTTACTCCCCGCTGGCTCAAACGGGACCATTCTATGGCAATACTTGCCGCGCAAAAGACGGGTGTCATGGCCACCCAGTACCAAAATCCCTTGGCCGGAGTAAAATCCGTCAGGGCGATGCCGACTCCTGAAAGTAGAAGCAAAACAATAAGGATGAATTCAGCAGGATGGCGCTTTCTCGATACGTTGCTGGTGGTATGGTGAGGGTTCGGGGACATGATTTTCTCCTTTCCTGCGCTGTTGTGGCGAGCCCTATGACAGGCAGTTTATCAGAGTCTGGCAAAAACCACAAGGCAGGTTTCTGAATTTGTATCCTTGGCCCTTCCTGCCACAATCCATGCGTTTGCACGAGCGGATGCAGAGGTCTGTATGCCAAATTTATGCAGGATGGAATAATTGACGTGGAATACTATCTACGATAAAGGGAAGTTGTTCTGGACGCAGCCCCACCTTTTGGAGTCGTGATGCAAATTTGTCCGTGTTCAGTCTCTCCAATTCCTGCCCCACAAGAAAACGAGACATGAGGAGATCCGCCAGATAGATGAGGTGAGTCAGTTCAGAATTGACGGTTGCCTTCTCAGGACTGTGATGATACCTGATGGTGTCTGTAAGACCCGCCGGTAAATGCCAGTTCTCGGCCAATTGGCCGCCCGCCTCGGCGTGAGACAGCCCGAATACTTCATGCTCGATTGCGATTAGATCGGCACCATCCTCCTGGGTTCGGCGGTAAAAATAGGGGTATGCAGCAGCTATGTATTGGTCTAATACCACCTTTCCTATGTCATGTAATAGACCGGCTGTATAGGCTTTATCGGACGGAACACTCCCTGAAAAATTAGCCAGCTTCTCGGCAATCATCGCCGTTCCGAGGGTGTGCTTATAAAGGCCGCCTTTGCACAGGGAATATCCCTGGGCGGCTTCCGGGAAAAAGGTTTCCATGGATGCTGAGATAACCAACTGCAGAAACTGTTTTTCACCCAACATGACCAAGGCCCTGTCTACGGAGTCAATCCTTGTTTTTACACCAAAAAATGCTGAATTACACAACCTGATAACTTTGGCGCTTATTACCTGGTCTTGACGGATTTCATTAGCAATATCCTGCCTGGGGCAATGATCATCACGCATCATTCGAATGATCTTAAGGCCTATCTGAGGGATAGGGCGAACAGATTCGATCACACCTGCGAGCTGCCTTGCGTTCGGCTTCTTAAAATCCGAAACTTCCGAGTGAACGGGCGGCTTTCCTAATGGCTCAACTTTTGTTTTGAATGTCCGTAAATTCAGGCTCAAACAACAAGAAAAAAATCCGCCTGTCTCGCTCCTGTTGATCGGTATCCCTTCTCTACGCAATATCTTTTCCACGGTTTCATGGGTCCGTCCACCGATATCAAGGACCAAATCTCTCTGGAGTAAAGGCCCGACAAGGGCGCCCCCTGCCACATGGGCTTCCAATCTCTTTTTGGAAGCACCCGCTTCACACAATGCCTCGATAAAGAGGGGTAGGCCTGCTGATGCGTAAATCTCGGGTCGATCAAATATGTCTAAACCGGTTGGCTCTGGCAGGAGAAGATGAATCAACCCTGCCACACTGGCCTCAGTATCGCAAAGGGATACGCCCACACAGGTCCCTAAAAGGGCCTCTAAAATCTCCTGTTTTCTCTCACTGACCACATAACTCCCTGAAGGAACGAGGTGCCTTGGCATATAAGGCATTACCTTTTTTTCTTTCCAGTATTCCGACATTCCATCATTCCATTATCCTCCCGCCAATATAGGCGGGATGAGCGGCGCGAGCCCTTAGTTCTGATAAGGTCATTTTTTTGTTGGGGGATCCGGAATCAATATGCTACCATATCATATTTCTGGTTCAAAAATAAGTTATCATTTGGGACGGCATATTAATCCCGCCTGGGCGGGACAGATGCGAGGCGCAATCCGGCTGAAGCGGGACAGATGAACTTTTTACGAAGCCGTCAAAGATGGTGTATAATGGAGGTTGTCAAATGAAGTACGGTGTGATCCTGTCTATTCTCGTTTTTCTCTTCGCCGTTTCTGTGGGAGGGGCCGACGCTCTGTCCAACAAACCACAGGTCGTTATTGAGACGTCCAAGGGCATCATTGTGATCGAGCTTTATCCGGATGAGGCCCCCAATACAGTGGATAATTTCCTTCGGTACGCCCGCTGGGGACATTACGACGGCACGATCTTCCACCGGGTTATTCCCAACTTCATGATCCAGGGAGGGGGGTTCTCCCCTGAGATGAAACAGAAACTCACCGAGATGCCGATCGACAGCGAGGCCGATAACGGCCTCAAGAATGATCGGGGCACCGTGGCTATGGCACGGACACAGGACCCTCACAGTGCAACGGCCCAGTTTTTCATCAACACCAACAACAACACATTCCTGAACCACAAAAGCAAGACCCCAGAGGGCTGGGGTTACACGGTCTTCGGGAAAGTGACCCAGGGGATGGATGTGGTGGATGCCATCACGAAGGTTCAAACCGCGACCCGGGGGTCCATGTCGGACGTCCCTGTTGAGCCGGTCATTATTACCAAGACAACGGTCAAAGACTAGGCCCGAAAGGCCCGGTTTCATACATATGGCGCCATCGGCCATCCTGAGGGTCATGCCACAAGACCGGGTACCTCTCCCTGTCCCCCTGCTTGATGATGTCTCCTTTCAGTCTCCTGCCCCCGTAGGTAATCCCGGAAACAAAATGCTCTTCTCCGATGCCGAGCTGGGTCAGGTCGGAGACGAGGAGCTCAAGCCCGTTTTCGTCGAAGTTATCTTCCGTGTCAATGGAAAAGCGTATAATGCCCTTTCCCCATGATCCGGCGCTTACCGCAACATGGCCGGCATCCGGGGAGGGCAAGGGCGCTGGCGCAAGCCTGTTGAGTCCGATATGGTTCATGTTTCGAAGCCGGTCTCCGCTTTCCGGCCCGGGCTCGAAAGGCACAAATTCAAGCACCGGTTTTCCATCAGCAACAACGGCTATGTCAAAAAGACCGATTCCTTCTCTTCCGCTGCCGAATCCGATCAGGTGACAGAAGCCATTGACGTCTCTATGTGTGTTCCAGGCCAGGCCGCAGGGTTTCATGAGGTGTCTCATGGCCTCGTCATCAACATACCACAACCGTTCTATTTGCCCGGGACTGACATAGGCCGGGTTGCGCCGTAACTGCCACTCGGGGATTTCGTCCACAACCCTTTCTGCAATGATATGGCGCGTAAATGCAGCCTTGCAGGGCAGAGGGATCTGGCCGCACAGAATTTCGCCTATGTAACCGCTGATGTTGACCTGAAGATTCTCTTTATCGGCCATAATGCTTTATATATAGCACAGAATAGGCCTTGGACTTCGCTTTTTGTGGCTTTTGGATATCTTCTGTTGCATGGAGTGGCTGTTTTGTGTAAAAGAAAAATGATGAGATAAGGATGCATACTGTTTTGTTTCTGCGTGGTCCCACAGTCTATACTTCGATTCGGATCCATTATGATTTCAACAAGGACCCGGAGCTGTTGAAATGATCAGGACGGTTGAGATCTATTTCAGGGACCTGGAACCGGAGGCGCAGGCCAATCTCCTCGACGTGTTTGAGACTAAAGAGGAGTACGAGAACCGGGATATCCCTATCTCGTTGATTAAGCGAGGGATAGAAGTCGAAGAAGGGTTGTGTTAGAGATTCTGAATTCATGAATGGAAGGCCTGCTGATCGTGATTGAACAGGATGCGGAAATTGTATTCAATAAGCCGGTGGCCGTGGGCACCTTTCTTATGGGGGTGCGGTCTCCTGAGATTGCAGCAGAGGCCCGGCCGGGGCAGTTTGTCATGATCCGGGTGGGGCCGGGCATGGACCCGCTTTTAAGAAGGCCCTTTTCCATCTGCGGGGTCCAGGACGAGCTTTTTTTTATCCTTTACAGGGTGGTCGGCCGGGGAACCCGGATCATGTCTGATACGGAGAAGGGTAAGTTGCTGGCGGTCTTAGGCCCGCTCGGCCGCGGGTTTGAACTCCCTCATAATGGAGAAAGACCTCTCCTGGTAGCTGGAGGGATGGGGATTGCCCCGCTCCTGTTCATGGCCGGATCGACGGCGTCGGAGAGGTATACTTTTCTAGCCGGGTTTGGTTCTGTCGATCAAATCGTCGGGGCGGATGAAGTGGGCCTGCCAGGCATGGAGATTTCGATGGCCACGGACGATGGTTCGGCAGGCCATCATGGACGTGTCACCCAACTTCTGGAAAAACGCCTGGCTGGTTTGAAAGGGAACTCTGGAATGGTTTTTGCCTGCGGCCCGATGCCTATGCTGAGGGTGGTGGCTTCCATGACCCTCGAGAGAAATATCCCGTGCCAGGTTTCTTTAGAGGCCGCCATGGCCTGCGGGTTAGGGGCATGTCAGGGGTGTGCTGTGAAGGCAGCATCAGGAGAGGATCGGGCTTACTACCATGTGTGTCAGGATGGCCCGGTTTTTGACGTGACGGCCCTGGACTGGGGGGCGCTATAATGGCGGTCCATCCCGATTTAAGGGTCAATATCGGCCCCCTGGCGCTCAAAAACCCTGTGCTGACCGCATCAGGGACCTTCGGGTACGGCCGGGAGTTTTCTTCCCTGATCGATCTGGATCAGTTAGGCGGGATTGTGGTCAAGGGCGTTTCTCTCAAGCCGCGGGAGGGGAATCCGCCTCCCAGGATTGTGGAGACCCCGTGCGGTATGCTGAATGCCATCGGCCTGGCCAATGTGGGCCTGGAGGCGTTCTTGAATGAGAAGCTTCCCTGGCTCAGAAAGCTCCATACGGCCGTGATTGTCAATATCTACGGACATACCGTGGAGGAATACGGGGCCGTGGCGGCCGGCCTCAGGGGGGTCGAGGGTATATCCGCCGTAGAGGTCAACATCTCCTGCCCGAATGTGGGACAGGGGGGGATGGCCTTCGGCATGGACCCTGATATGTCAGCCAAGGTGACCGAGTGCGTGGTTAAAGAGGCGGGGAGGCCCGTTATCGTGAAGCTTTCCCCCAATGTGACCGATGTCAGGAAGATCGCTGTGGCAGTGGAAGATGCGGGCGCGGATGCCCTGTCCCTGATCAATACGCTGACCGGTATGGCCATTGATATTGAAAGGCGCATTCCCAGATTGGCCCATGTCTCGGGAGGGCTGTCAGGCCCGGCTATCCGCCCGGTCGCCCTCTATATGGTCCGCCAGGTGGTCAAGGCGGTCCATATCCCTGTCATCGGCGTTGGAGGGATCATGGATCATCGGGATGCTCTCGAGTTTCTCATCGCGGGGGCCCGGGCCATCCAGGTGGGAACGGCCAATTTTGTCAACCCAGCGACCCCTGTTCGTATCATCGAGGGATTGAGGGGGTTCTGCCGGGACCATGGAATGTCGAGCATAGAGGAGATCATCGGGACCCTCAAGGAGGGGTAAGATCCCCGGCAAAAACATAATATAGCCTCTAAGATAATAGTCTTGGAGTTCACCTATCTATTTCCATAAAGAGAGACCTGAGGTTGATTGGGGTGAGATACTGGATACTGGTTTCTGGATACTGGATATCTATAAGGAATCGAGCCTTTTTTCATCCAGGATCAAGCATCAAGCATCCAGGATCAACCTGACAAGAGCTCCTTAGACGCTTTAGAGCTGCGGAATAGCTGCCCCAAAATGTTTTCCCAAATCCTATAAAACGAATGAGGAGATGCTGAATGACAAGAGGACCCATCCACAGGTTTGAAATCCTGATCCTGGCAATGGTTCTGTCAGGATCGCTGGCCTTTGAAGGGAGCGTTTCAAACGCATATGCCGGCCA
>CAZACO010000109.1:0-9451 GCA_964483185.1 uncultured Desulfobacteraceae bacterium | reverse complement strand
GGGCAGGGTTCAGGATAAGTTAATTAATCGACTTGAAAGGCAGGAGAAACAGAGAGCCTTTCAGCAAGGAAGGTTTTTCAGGTTTAAGTTGCCTGAAATTCATAACAAGCTGCGTCAGGTCCTGTTAGAGGAAAAGATTATTGAAACAGACAATGCGGCGGCTGTTTCCGATTCTATCCTAAAGGGCTTAAAAAAGGCCTTGAACAGCTCAGAATTTGATTTCAGATACTTTGTCTCACCGATCCGCAACCTTGTCCCGCACCCAAACCCCTATTCTCTCTACATGACCCAATACCTGATGGAAGTCCTCATCAATGAACCGGATGTGATCGAGATCTATGGTACGGATGAGGAAATATACCATAGCATAAACCGGATCATCAGCCAAAGCAGCCTCCAGTTTGAAAAGGCGGAAGCGGAAATCGTGGCCCAGTTAGCACAAAAGAAGTCCCTGACCCCAGGCTCAGCCGAGTATAAGATCGAAATGGATCAACGCCTTCGCGAAAAGGTGGGGGAACCGCAAAGATAGGCGCTGACTGAAACAGCGGCGTGAAGAAACGCGTGGTGCCGCCCGACCGGTTCCAGTCAAACCCAACGCAAACCGCCCCTTCCTTGAACAAGCCAGATAGCTTGAGACCCTCGAAAAGCGCCTCCTTTCATGCAATCTTTAGTATACATTCAGATCTGAGTCCTAGAAATACTAAATATATCCATTAGGTTAATCCCGATCAAGGTAACTCTCAAAAACTCCGACTCAGGGAATTCCTTCAGAAAGGAATATATTTCCTCGGAGCTTTATTGACGGCGCATGTGCCCTTAAATGGCCCATTCTCGTTGGAGACGACCCAGAGCAGGCAATGAACAAGCTTGTCTGTTGCGCCTTTTCCGATAGTATTTGCTGAAAGGAATGGGTAATAGGAAATGCCTTCGCCTTTCATATTCCTTTCAGAAGGAACCCCCTGAGCCTACAGGGTTGTGACGGCAAACCATCTGATTTTTTTGAGAAATTATCGATTAAGCGAGACACGCGCGTTGATCTTGAACCCGATTGGACATGTTTCAAGGGTCTCGTATCGTCAGACGATCGATTCTTGTTTTCCAGCAGCAGATTTCCGGTAATGCCTACCCTGCCACGTCTCTCTTCTTTCGAGGATGTCATGGATGAATTTTAAATTTATCTGCTTTTCTTTGGCCCATGACGGGGCCACGAGCTCTGAACTCATGGGGTCGCCAGTAAGACGCTGGATCACCATATCCGGCGGGAGCAACTCCAAAAAATCCACAACAAGATTGGCATATTCATCCCTGTCCAGGCATCGGAATTCTCCTTTCTGGTAAAGCTCGGAGAGTGGGGTCCCTTTAACCACATAAAGGAGATGGATCTTCACGCCCCTGATCGGCAGATTTGAGAGAAACCGGGCTGTCTGCAGCATCATTTCACGGTCTTCACCCGGCAGTCCCAGGATGACGTGTGCGCATATATTTATCGAGTATTCATCGGCCATGTGGACACCCTTTTCAAAACAGGACACGTCATGCCCCCGATGGATTCGTTTAAGCGTTTTGTCGTGTGAAGATTGCAGGCCGTATTCAAGCCAGACAAGATGATCGCTTTGATAGGAACTGATGAGCGTCAGGATTGCCCTGTTCACGCAGTCCGGTCGTGTGGCCACTGAAAGGCCCACCATATCCTTATGGGCCAATGCTTCATCATAGAGGTATTTTAAACGGGAGACAGGGGCGTAGGTGTTGGTGAAAGACTGAAAGTAGGCGATAAATTTTCTGGCCTTGTAGCGCCTTTGGATAACCTCTTTTGCCCTCACAATCTGCTGGTCTATGGAAAGGCCGAGATCGATAAGTGCCCCGGTGCCTGAACCCCGGCGGTCGCAAAAAATACACCCCCTGCGGGACAGGGTCCCATCCCGGTTGGGGCAGCCCAGCCCGGCATCTAAGGATATTTTTTGAACACGTTCGCCGAATATTTCTTTCAAGTAGGTGTTAAAGTCACGGTATCTTTTCATGGGGATTGAGGGGCGGTAATCTGAGCCATTCATCTGAGCTTACCCAAAATCTCCCGGGCAATAACGATTTTTTCCACCTCCTTGGTCCCCTCGTAAAGCTCCAACACTTTGGCGGACCGGTAGAATCTTTCAATATCATTATCATTGAAGTAACCGTATCCGCCGTGAATCTGCAAGGCCTCATCGACCACCTCGACCGCTACGCGGCACGCGTACAATTTGGCCATTGCGGTCAGTTTTGTATCCGGTCTGCCCTGGTCCACGAACCATGCAGATTTGTAAACCATGTTCCGGGCGCTCTCAATTTTCGTCTCCATTTCCGCAAGCTTGAACTGGGTGGCCTGAAAGGACCCAATGGGTCGACCAAATTGTCTTCTCTGTTTGGCCTGCTTGACGGCCATATCCATGGCACCCTGGGCCAGCCCCAATCCATGGGCGGCCACGTATGCCCGTGAGCGGTCGAAGAAGTGCATCAACTGGATAAAGCCATTTCCTTCTTTTCCCACCAGATTCTCCCGGGGCACCCGGACATCATTGAAATAGACCATGGCTGTATCTGAACACCGAATCCCCATTTTTCCTTCCATCTTGTCGGCATCATAACCTTTCCTGTCTGTTTCTACGATGATGATGCTGTGACGGGAGGTCTTGGTTTTTTCCTGTGGGTTGGTCAGGCAATATACCAATAGGAACGTCCCTACGGTACCGTTACCAATCATGACTTTGCTTCCATTGATGACATAGTCGCTTCCATCCCTGAGGGCGGTGGTGCTGGCCGAGGCCGTGTCACTCCCTGCATCCGGCTCGGTGATCGCAAACCCCATAATCCCCTCCGCGTCGAAAATGGGAGGAAGGTATTTCTGCTTCTGCCTTTCAGATCCGTAAAGGAGAAGCTCTTCAGCCCCGAATGTAACGGAACAGAGTTGTTGGGCGATGCCGGGATCTACGCGCCAGAATTCTTCTAAGACCAGGGCATGCTCCAGAAAACCGAAACCCGGCCCCCCGTATTCCTCAGGGACAAAAAGGCCCAAGAACCCCAATCCCCTTGCCTTATTCAAGATCTCCCGGGGGAAGGTCTCATTAAGGTCGTAGTCCTTGGCAACATCCGTGAACTCTCCGGTTGCAAAGTCTTTTGCCGCCCTTTTGATATCTCTTTGTTCATTGGTCAAATCAAAATCCATGAGAACACCTCGTAAACTCTTTTTCCATTTGAAAGGTCGATCAGAAACCTAAAGGACCTTGAGATTGTGTAACGCAGCGAAAGGCTCACTTCATCGTATGGGCGGGAAATGGATAGAGAAAGTGGTTTCTCCTGAACGGTGGCAGTCCTCTTGACTGCTACAAAAAGCGCATTCACTGATCCTCCCGGGACACGAATCTGTGTCTTTCGGTATAAACCTGCACCTTGAAGATATCATCTCAATGTTGAAATTGTACCGCTCGGAAAAAATCTTCATGCGCAACAGGTCCGCCCCTTTTCCCCCTGCATTGAAATCAAAGGCCCGCTTGGATGAATAGGCCATGGTATCCTGAGTGGCAAAAAAACCTTCAAATATCCTTCTCTGATTATCTTCTATGATGCCGACCCCGTAATCATGAACCACGAGTTCGGCGCCCCCTTCCTTTTCTCTTACGATGATCTCTATCTTTCCCTCATCGGGTGTGTTTTCTATGGCATTTTTTATCAGACCGTCGATCACCTTCTGCAATGGTTCGTGAGGCATACAGATAGGCGGCACGGAGTCGAGGCGGCTTGTGATATTAACCTGGCGGTGGGAAAACAGAGGCTCAAGATCCGCAATCCTCTCCCGGACGTATTCATCCAAGGCAATCTCTTTAGGCTCAATCGTTTTGGGGCCAAAGAGCGCATCGATCTTTTTTCTGATGGTTTCAACGAGAAGTCCTTCGCCAACCTCCTCGGCGAACAGCGTTTCCAGTTCATCAGCGCTCTGATCAAGCATATACGACAAAAGATGATGGGACTTGAAGTGCCTTTCCTGCATGATGTCTTCTACCTGGCCCTGGATTTCTACAATCCGGTCGAGGTTTCTCTTGCTCCTCGATAGGGTGGCCTTCCAGCTCTCTTCAGGAAGGGATCGTAATTTCTTTCCCAAGATGTTCAAGGACCCTAAGAGAACGGAGACAGGGGTCTTCAGTTCATGAGAGAGGTGGTTGATGACCTTGTCTTTTGCACGGTTCAGGCTCGTGACTTCCACGTAAGCCTTCTTGAGTTCAGCAGAAAACCGGGCGTTTTCAATGGAAAGGGCTACGGTTCCCGCCAACATGCTCAACACTTCAATATGGGTCTGGTTAAACTGGCCTTCTTTCTTGTTGATGGCGCATAATACGCCGATGATTCGATCACTGCTCCTCAAAGGCACAAGGAGCAGGTTTTCTGTATGGTAGCCGAGCTTTTTATCCCGTTCTCGATGAAGGTCGGGATCAACGGAGGTATCGGATACGATCAAGGGTTCGCCGGTCTTGATAACCTTACCTGCAACAAGTCCGTCCAGCGGGAAACGGATCTCCTTGATCCTTTCTTGGGTGGCGCTGTCGTCATAGGCGGCGCCGATAAAGAAAAGCTCTTCCTTCTCTGCATCTAATAATATGACAATGGCGCCCTCTGATTCCAGGAGTCGCTTGATCTCGCTGCTGATATAATCCAAGAGTTTTTCCAGATCAGGATATTTCGGCAGGGCCATGCTGATCCTTAAGAGCGCCTCATTGTTTGCGTAGCCCTTTATTATTTCTTCAGAAAACCTGGCATTTTCTATGGAGAGAGAAACGGTCCCGGCAATCATGCTCAACAGATCAAGGTCCGTATCATCAAAATTCCCTTCCTTTTTGTTACGGGCGCACAAAGTCCCGATAATCCGATCCCCGCTTCTTAGAGGTACCTCAAGCATATTCTTGGTGTGGTATCCGAGCTTCTCGTCCACCCCAGGATAAAAAAGGGGCTCCTTGGAGGTATCGGGAACGATCATCGGCTGACCGGTCTTGATGACCTGACCCGCCACACCCTTGTCTGCCGGGAAGCTGATGTCCTTTATTCTTTCTTGAGCGGTGATGTCGTCATATGCTGCACCCAAATAGAAGAGTTCTCCTTTCTCTTCGTCTAACAAGATAACGAGACCCCCTTCTGTACCTAAGCGTTCTTTGATCTCTCTGCTGACGTAATCTAGGAGTTCCTCCAATTCAGGATATTCGGGAAGGGCTACGCTGATCCGGAGTATCGCCTCGTTGTTGCGAGCGACTTTCTTCTCCCGGGTAATATCCCGCAACAGAACAAGTTCTCCTGCGGGTTCGTCTTTGTCTTCCGAATAGACGCCGGCCCTCATAATCACATCCAGGACTCGCCCGTCTTTTGTCAAACGTTTGGTTTCATGTCGGAGAATGATTTTTTCTTCAAAAAGCCTCTTTATCATTTCACCTGTTTCTTGCTCCAGTCCAGGGGGCGTGTACGGGATGGTCTTGCCTTCCAATTCATCGAGGGTCCAGCCGAATATTTCGGTGAAGGCGGGATTTAGATAGTACACCCGGCCATCCAAGCTAAATACGACGATCGGGTACGGGACAAAGTCGAGGAGGACCCTTAAACGCCTTTCTGATTTTTGCAGGTCCTGTTCCGCCTTTTTTTGTCGGGTAATATCCTGCAGGGTTTCTATCGCACCGGTGATGTTTCCCGAGGTATCCTTCAGCGGTGATGCGGTAAAGAAAAGCCATTTACTCCCTTTTCTCAGGTCATGGAAGTATCTTTCAGACTCATAGCCGCCCTCTACAACAGCGGATTTCTGATATCTGCCCTTGTAATACCTGGCGATGTCCGCTTCCGGGGTGTTGTCCACGATAAGGTCGGCCATGGTAGGCCTTTTTGTGGGATAAAAAGTCGACCACTGATTCCGGGTACCGATGATTTCGTCTGCAGGGATGCCTGTCAGATTCTCGTAGGCCTTGTTGACATGCGTCACCCTATGGTTGTTGTCAATGACAAAGGTTGGGATCGCCGTTTCTCGGAGGATTTGCGAAAGCCTGTCTTTGCTCTCCCGGAGTGTCGCTTCACCCTTTTTTCGCTTGGCAACTTCCTTTTCTAAGGCATGAACCCTCTGCTCAAGCTGTTCGTATGTTGGTCTTTCAACCATCCGGAAACCCTCCACTTGCCTGAAAATAGGACAGCACCTACAAGATAACCTTCTTTAATACAGGCCTTTAACGATTTTTTCAAGCTTTGATTCGTTTTTCGCCGCTCCATTTTCAGTCGGAGGTTTCAGGCGATTCCGGACAGGCAAAGGTAGACTAAGGGGTTGAATCCGAATAAAGAATCCTGGTCCCGGCCTCTGCCACATGGGATGCTTCAAAGATCTCCATTGCCATGTGACGATGGATTTTCCCCACACCCAGGTTTGTTGTAGAAAGGCAGCCCTCCTCGAACCATCTGTTATATCTTTGACACGTCGCCGCAATTTCCCTATATTTCTTATGTGGCTGAATTATTTTTTTGCACTGAAGAGCAGCTTTGATTCATTAAAACATGTGGTCCCATGAAGAAATCTGTCTGGTCTATTAAAGATGTCATCGACCTGGAATACTTCTTCCAGCGTGATGAAGGCGCACCGGATGACTCCGCACAGACGTCTTTAAAGAAAAGGGACCGGTATATTTATCTAAATAAAATCAGCCCGATGGAAAAAGAAAAACAGCCCTTGGCTCCGGCACGTATGATCCGATTCTGGCTTGAAGAGCTAAGGAAAATGGAGACATCGCCTGCCGGACCCAAACCGGTGTTGCCGGGAGAGGCCTTTGACGAGGTTTACCGCCTGTTAGGATATGGTTTCATAACCGCGGGCATTTTGACAGGTTCAGGTCTCGCCTTTTCGTTCTTGGACTACCGGGGGACCGAGCCCTTGAACATCTCACACTATCTTGCAGGGTTTGTCCTCACACAATGCCTCGCGCTCGTGCTCCTTATGGGGATGACGGGGATCAGGAAAATAAAACGATCGTCCTTTCGTTCATCCGTTATCTACACCCTGATCAGCGGGCTCATGACGACCCTGATTACAAAGATCAAACATCATGCGATTCAAACCGTTGAAGGATCAAAGCGCGGCACCCTTGAGGCGGTCACAGGCCTGATCAGGGGGAAGCGACGGATCTACGGCTCCCTGTTTTATTGGCCTGTGTTCATGTTGGCACAGATCTTTGGCGTGGGTTTCAATCTGGGTGTGCTGGGCGCCACCCTCTTGAAAGTATTGGGGTCGGATATCGCCTTTGGATGGCAATCGACCGTTCAATTCAGCACGCAGGCGGTATTTAGACTGGTCCAGGCCGTGGCGCTTCCTTGGTCCTGGTGTGTGCCGGCGGATGTTGCCTACCCGACCCGCTTTCAGATCGAAGGGAGCCATATGGTCTTGAAAGAGGGCATCTACCATCTGGCAACTCAGGATCTGGTCTCTTGGTGGCCCTTTTTATGTTTGGCTGTCCTCACGTATGGTCTGCTGCCGAGATTGATATTGCTCGTTACGGGGCTCATGCTTAAAAACAGGGCGCTTTCAAGGATTGACTTCGGTCACACGGCATGCGCCAGGCTTCTCCATCGGTTGACGACGCCTCTGGTCAGCACAGAGGGGGAGCCTGTAACCGCAGAGACCTTTCGAAGGGATGGCATCCAGATTCCCGAGGTCGCAACATTGAATCGTGAGGATATGTTGACGCAAAACCGGATGATCGCACTGGTTCCAGACGATATATTTGAAGCATGTCATGACAATGAGTTGGAACGCGTCGTTTTCAAGACCCTGGGTGGGTCCATCCAGCAGAAGCTCAGATTTGGCGAAGATGCGAAAAGGGATCAGAATGTCCTTAAGGAAGTCTCTCGTATCCGGAAAGAGGGGGCACCCTCCGGTCTCTTAATCGTGCAGGAGGCATGGCAGCCCCCTATAAAAGAAAATCTGCTCTTTATCCAGGATCTGAGGATGGCTTTAGGGAAGACGTCAATGATCTGGGTGGGCCTCATCGGTAGGCCCAAACCGGGTTCCATCTTCACCCAGGTGAAAGAGGAAGAGTGGAAGGCATGGCGTCAGAAGCTGAAATCCTTGGGAGATCCCTATCTGGGCCTGGAGAGGTTGGCGGCCGATGAAGAATGATAGGGTTCCGGAATTCGCCATTGTGGGACATCCCAATGAAGGGAAATCGGCCGTTGTATCCACCCTAGCCGAAGATGACAGCGTTCGGGTCACACCCTATCCCGGAGAAACCATAACGTGTCAGACCTTTCCGGTCATAATCGACGGGAGAGAGATTATCCGCTTCATAGACACCCCCGGCTTTCAAAATCCGAAAAAAACCTTGGCCTGGATAGAAAGTTACCAGGGAGCCGACGATCACATGCTCTCCGTCTACTTGGATACCCATGCCGGGGACCCGGACTTCAAAGATGATGGTGAGCTCCTTAAACCGATTGCCAAAGGTGCCGGAATCATCTATGTGGTGGACGGATCAAGGCCGGTTCGAAGCGTGGATCTGGCCGAGATGGAGATCCTTCGCTTGA
This sequence comes from uncultured Desulfobacteraceae bacterium, assembly GCA_964483185.1. Classification (GTDB taxonomy): domain Bacteria; phylum Desulfobacterota; class DSM-4660; order Desulfatiglandales; family Desulfatiglandaceae; genus CAZACO01. Next base: position 883 of record CAZACO010000109.1, on the reverse strand, counting down.
CCGGATGCCCGCGCATGGCGATCATCAACTGTAAAGAGGATGAAACCGCCTATTTAGAGGCGTGGAAAAACGAATTTCGCAAACATTTTAACGCAGTTTGGATCTTCAATGCCAATAAGGCGACCTATGCCGAACGGATCGAACTGCTCGAAAACCTGAAAGGGATTGATCAGGATTGGGGGCCTGCCTTAGAGCGGGTCATCTCAGCCTTCAAAGAGGACTGGGAGCAGCGTAACAGACTGACCGCCGACATCATTTGCGATCTCTTGGAGGACTGCCTGGGCTATTCGATTACCAGGGCGTTTACGGAAAATACCAGCGAGGAGTTCCTGAGGGAGCGCCTCCAGAAAGAGTATAACCAAGGCATTGAAAAGATTGAGAAAAAAGCGCACTGGAAAATCCGAAAACTCTTTAAGCATAACATCTTCAAGTACGCGTTCCCTGCCCATTCCATTTTAAACGAAAATCTATTCAGCAAAAAAACCTGGCAGTTTCTGGGTCTAACCCCCAGGCAACTGATTGCCGCGGCCGGGGTGGCAGGGGGGGCTATCGGTGCGGTTTTGGACCTTGCGGCAGCCGGGCTCACATTCGGTGTCTTCACCTCCTTGGGTGGACTCGTAGGGGCCGGGTGGGCGGCCCTGGGCGGGAAACGTCTGGCCAAGACCAAAGTGGTGGGGCTGAACCTAGGGGGCCAGCAGATTCAGGTCGGCCCAATAGAGAACATTCAGTTCGCGTATGTTCTCCTGGATCGTGCCCTGATCTTCTACTCACACATCATCAACTGGGCCCATGGACGTCGGGATTATCCACCTGAGGAATCCACGTTCAAGGGAGCGGTGAAGGCCGGTCTGACATTTGATTGGGACGAGAAGAACCAGGGGAT
>CAZACO010000108.1:0-9466 GCA_964483185.1 uncultured Desulfobacteraceae bacterium | reverse complement strand
TGAGCGCCCCAAGGGGCGGGGAATACAACCCTTGTCCGCCTCTGGCGGATTTAATGAACGAGTCGTTGTTCATTTTTAAAGAAGATCCTTCGGATGTGTCCTGAAGAATTCATTCAAAGGTATGCCTTGAAGGCCGATAACCTGCGTACGCGCTTCGGGACAGTATTTCATGAATGCCGACATGTCTTTTGGATGTTTTGATTTTCCTGATTTTACCTCCAGACCCCATATGCGTCTCGGCGTCTGGACCACAAAATCAATCTCAACTCCCTTGTATCGCCAGTAATATACCGAATAGGGCAGTTCCCCCAGATGGTTCAACAGGTGCGCCCCTACGGCGCTCTCGATCAGACGTCCCCACCAGGAGAAATCATTCCGGCTTTCTTTAAAGGAGTCGCCGGTGAGGGCATTGATAAGGCCGTTGTTCCAGATGATCAGCTTGGGGCTGCTTCCCCGTTTCTGTAGACGAAAGCCGACCTTCAGACAACTTCTTTGGGACGGACCACCCCTCTCCCAGATCTCCCCAACACCCTCCAATCTTCTTCGAATGTTTGCCAAAACCCCCCATTTTGCCTTTTTTTGGGTCATGTCAACATCCATCAAGGGCCACAAGATAGGGTCATCTGTCTCAAAACTATTCATATCAAACCAAACAAACAAGTCTGACGGAAAGATAACGCTGACCAGTACCTCCTGCGATGCAGGATATATTGTTCACAGTGCCTGCAGTCCAAAATCTTTAAATAAGGAGCGGGTGAAAAGTGGCTTCAGAGGCTTGCCTGCCCTCCAGAGGTGGATAAACCTCAAGGGGTTCAAACGCAAGAGGGTAAGCGGTAGAGACTGGGGAAAGAGGGAAACGCCTACTTCTGAAAAGTCAGATCTTCGATTTTGAGCCCTTCTATCCTTTCGAAATGCCTAACATTATAGGTAGCCACTGAAAAACCGAGGGAGAGGGCGGTGGATCCGATGATGAGATCGTGGGCGCCGATCTGAATCCCTTTCTGGCTGAGTTCAGACCATAGTTCAGCATATATCCTGGCGATGGAAGTGTTAAAATCGTAGATGGGAAACAGCTCAATCACCCTCTCTACGTAAGCACTTCTCTTTAAGCGTCTTTTTGTTGAATCTGCCCGGTGCACACCGTGGAGAAGTTCAGCAACGCTGATAACACTAAGCCCAAAAATCTCTTCCTCTCGATTCGCTATAAACTTGTCGATTTGAAAATTCTGCCTCTCTGCTTCAACAAGAACACTGGTATCGAGAATTACTCCCATAAATCACCCATGATTATAACAGGTTGATCTTGCCGGATACCTTCAAGATCGGCCACAAAGTCATCCATTTCTTCATCCAATCTTGGCAATTCCTTCAACAGGACCTTAAGTTCGCCCAGTGTTTTGGCGTCATTTTCCTCGTCGATCGGCGTCATGGCAGCGACCGGTTTTCCACCTCTTTCAATAATATAGCGGGCCCCTTGGAATTTTATTGTGTTTAATACTCCTGAAAAATCCCTTACAGCCCGGGTAGCGGATATGCGCTTTTCCATTTATCAACCTCCCTATGTATAATATGATAATCATATTTTACATCTTCCAGCGATTTTGTCAATATCAATATACGGAGCAGCCTCTTCACAGCTCTCTCCAACTCAGCCCTTCTGTTCTTCGCTAATTCCCCTCTCCTCCTTCCCGCATCCCTATTTGTCGCTCGTGATCCGTCCGCTACCCTCTGTTAATCGTCCTCCGTCATCCCCCTCCCCAACACCCTCCCATTTCAGTTTGCCACGCAGGCTTTTGATTTTTTCTTGTTTCTTGATTTGAACCAATAATTTAAACCCGGTCTCAACAACACCCTTTTTGGTCTTTATCTGGCTGAGTGTCATGGCCTCATCCATGAGACCGTCATCTATCACAATATTGGTTCGCATGGTCTTGCCTCCTATGTTCAATGTGTATAAAAAACCTGATAGATGCACATTTGGCCAATGTCAAGGTTTGAGAGATCTTTTCCATCGATCCTGGCCTGCCTGACTATAATGAAGTCAAACTCAGAATGGTCTCTCCTTTTTTGAAGTTCTTTTCATAATAGCCGCATGGAACGGTATCTGGAAGGATTCATCCGTGGCGAGTACAGCTACTGGCTCTCCGAAGACGCGACATCACTATCAGAGCAAGTCCACGCTACTGACAACAAAATAATCACAAAGAGGACTTCTGAAATTAATTTTGTCTTTGACAGCAGAAGTGATGTTAGCCTCACCTCATAACTCAAAGACAAAATTTCTTCTTTTTCTGATGAGCTTCAATTATGTGAACGTCGGACATTTATCTGTCTCTGAGAGATTCAGGCGAGGTATGGAAAGGGTTGATTATCCGTATGTTCCCCAGGTTTTGGTTTTCCTGGATGTCTTCCGTCAGAAGGTAACGGCAGTCACCCATTTGAGCGGCAGACACGACCAAAGCATCCCACCAGGACAGCCTGTAACGATCCTGGATGCGCCACGCTCCCTCGACCATACGGACATCCACAGCTATCGGGCGCCATGCAAGAAGGAAACGTACGTCTTCGCGGGCACTGTTTGGGTCCAAGCCGGGTTGGAGCTTGCGTGTGACCGTCACGTAGAACTCATTGAGGATCTGAAAGCTCAATCGGCCTGTCTTTTCGCTCCATAAATGGGCCATCCATGCCATGGCCTGCTTCTGTTTTGGGGGTTCTGATGCATCCCTGCTGTAAACAAGAACATTGGTGTCAACGAAGACCCTGTCGGTCATGGAGTTCCTCACGGTCAGGATACTGATCCCCCTTTTTCCTCAGCACAAGGGGAGATTGGGCAAGATAATTTTGCATGGATGTCTGGTAGTTGCTTTCGTCACGCATTTTCTCGCGGAGCATTTCGCCCACCAGGCGGGAAACACTTGTGTCTCCTTTCGCAGCACGGATGCGGGCCCAACGAACGACTTCTTCATCTAATGTAATGGTAACATTTTTCATATCACAATAATAGTGCAACACGAGATTCGTGTCAAGCCGGATTTTACGGATTTTCAGGTCTCAGAGGTCGTTATGTTGGAGTAATGGAGTCGTGGAGTAATGGGTAAGTGAGGCCTATTCCTTTGTGGTTGTTATGTTAAAGGCGGGGAGAAGAAATTTGAATGAAAAATTCCTCCATGAAAAAATTATTTTCGAGAAAAACCCTTTTGTTTTGTACCGGTATCGTGGCGTTGATGTCCCCATGCTTGTGGTGTTCATCGGCGCTATCGGCGGATTCATACTCAATGGGATTATCGACCTCTTCATCGGGGCGATTATTCTCTCTGTGGGCTTCAAGCTTTTTCAGGTATGGCTCAAGGATGGATCAGATTGAACTTGACGGGCAATAGACCAAAATGGCGCACTTGTCATGGTCGGGTTTTCTTGCCTTGCACACAGCCCTTCCGTGATAGATGAGAAGGTCTGAAAAGCGACGCCACCGGTCCTGGGGAAGGAGTTTCTGAAGATCCATCTCTATCTTGTCCGGATTCTGGTTGGGGGTGAGCCCTAATCGAAGGGAAAGCCGCTTAACATGGGTGTCAACCACTACGCCGGGGATGTCAAAGGCCGCTCCCAGGACGCAGTTTGCCGTTTTCCTCCCCACGCCCGGCAGCCGGATCAGCTCCTCCATGGAGGAAGGGACCTCTCCGCCGTAAAGATCCAACAGCCCCTGACTGCACCCCTTCAGGGATTTTGCCTTGTTCCTGAAGAAACCGGTCGGCCGGATATCCTCCTCTAATTCGGCGATGGGGACAGACAGGTAATCCTGAGGGGATCTGTATTTTTTAAACAGATCTCTGGTTACCATATTCACCTGTTTATCGGTGCACTGGGCCGAAAGGATGGTGGATACGAGGAGCTGAAACGGGGTCCTGAACTTGAGGGCCGTCTTTTCGCGGGTATAGAGGGGATCCAGCAGGTCGAAGATCATCTGGACCCTTTCTTTCTTTTTTTTTATGCTTTCCATGGCGCAGTCTCTGTCAAGCTCCTAAACCCGATGAAAAGAGGGTCCCCTGCCTGGTGTCGGGCGTTTTGCGGTCCTCCGGAGCCTTTCCGGCTGTTTCGATGTCTCCCTTGAGGAAATACCTGCCGAACATCCTGTTGAATTCGGTCCATGCACCTTCGTGCCGGTCCCTCTCCATAAATCGGCCAAGACCCTTTATCTTTGCATCCAGATCGTCTATCAGATGAAGGGCAAATGCCTCTAAAAACGCTGGTTCTTTGGGGGAACCGAAATCGTACTGGCCATGGTGACTCAGTATCAGGTGTTTCAGCCGAATGGCCAGGTCCTCGGGAAAATCGTTTAATGCACCCAACTTCTCATCGACCATGGCCACGCCCAGGACCAGATGCCCGACCAGTCTTCCTTCATCCGTATAGTCGATCAAAAGATCGTATCTGAGTTCCCTTATCTTACCGATATCGTGCAGGAACGCTGATGCGATGAGCAGGTCCCTGTTCAGTTGCGGGTAATGATCGGCCACCTGGTTCGCCATCTGACATACCGACAGGGTGTGCTCTAAAAGACCTCCCAGATAACTGTGATGAAACGTCTTTGCTGCGGGCGCCATTTTAAACCGGGCGACAAACTTCCTGTCAACCAGAAAACTGTCAACCAGTTTCTTCAGATGCGCATCCCCTATTCCCCGCAGGATCTCTCTGAGAGAACGCATCATCTCTGATGGATCGTCAAGGGCCGCGTCCAGGAAAATCCCGGGATCTGGTTCCTCCTTCAGGAGGTCCAGCTCCGCTACGGTTATCTGGAGCTGATCGCGGTAAGAACCGGCCTGTCCGTCGATCTGGATGACATCCCCCTCATGAAAAAGGGCCGAGAGCACGTCGGCCCTCTCCCACACCTTGGCGGGTATCTCGCCGGTCCTGTCTGCCAGGGTCAGGGTCAGAAAGGGTTTCCCGTTGCGCGTCTTTGCCACTCGCTTTTCTTTGACTAAATAGCAACCTGAAACCCGGTCTTCCTCTTGAATCGCATCAATCCAGAGGTGTGAGGGGGACGCGGAGGCAGAAAGATCTTCTTTTTTTACATCCGGTTGACCCATCATCCACTCGCTTGTCCGCAAGTTGCAGCCATAGAACCTCCATCCCTATCCAGTATCCAACCAGCAAAAGAAGTGCCTAAAATGCCTAAAGTGATCTAAAGTGCCTAAAGTTAAGGAATACTATCAACTAAATATGAAGCAGGGATTCAAAGGGTAACGCCAAGATTTGAAGCATCATTACTCGGTTTACAGCCCCAGTTTCAAGTTTCCAGTTTCATACGAGCAACCAGCATCGAGTATCCAGTATCCAGCATCCAGATGCCAATACCTAATCATCAAAATTATCTCCGGGCCCTTTGTCCGTGTTGATCGATTTGGCCCTTTCCCGTATCCCGGCCTCTGTCCACTCGGCTGGATCCTCAATCCGCTTCCCTTTAGGGCACAGATCATACGAGCCTGCATCGAGAATGGCCTCAATGCCCAGAGGAGCCGTGTCACTGGCATTGAAGACATGGGTCAGCAGCTCATAGACAAAGTCTTCCACCCCTTTTGCCATCCGCTCACGGATGTCCCGGGGAAGGCTCAACAGCTTGTTCTCAAAGGGAAGGTTAAGCTTCTTGTAGTTCCCCCCTTTAAGGCCCTCTGCCTTGGCATAAGCCACCATTTTGTCCCACATCTCATCGGTCATGCCATCCGTCGAGACCTTCACGAATTCGCCGTTGTCATCCAGGTGAGCGTTGCCGAACGCATTCACCTGCACGCCCCACGAAATCATCTGGAGGGCCGTTGCCACGTTGGCCTTGGTGGTCCGGGTCTGCTGGGCAATATCCCTGAGACGCTCGGAGCTGTTGCCGGATGTCCCATGCTGGGCCCCTGATATGTTATATTTGGCTAAGGCATTATGAATTTCCACTGTCAGCGGGACCTGGATACCCGCATCACTCGCCTCGATCCCATGGGTGGTTCCGTTGTTCAGAGCGATCCAGTCAGGGAATATATCGTGTGCATTCAGCCCCTGGATCAGGAACAAGGCCTCCTTTGGGGTGGACAGGCCTTCCTTCCCCTTTATCTCGCCCACTTCGGTCTCATATCCGGCCCATCTGGGAAGATAGGGGCTGAGGGTCAGGTTGGCCAAGAGATTCTCCTCATCAGGGAGGTGTGACGCATCGATGGCAACCGAGGTAATGCCGGCGTCAACCATGGACGGGATCTCGGTTTTTGCCGCTTCAATATCCTGCACCCCCTTGATGCCGTAGTGATCCGCATGGATGGCTACCGGAACGGTGATGCCCAGTTCATTCACGATGGCATCCACCTGCCTGGCCATATTCCAGTAATTGACCGCGCAGTAAGGGGTGGCGCCTCCTTCGGATTTTGCGATTTCGATAATAATCGCGGCATTGGCCCGCTGGGCAGCCTTGAGCGCGCCACGGATCACAAACTGGTTCCGGCCGTTGGCAGCAATGGTCATGGCCTTTCCCTTTTTGATCATGGCCCGGTCAATGACCTTCCCGCTGACGATCAGCGCCCTGGAATTAGGGAATAACTGAACGATGTTGGGCGGACGACCTATATCGAGGGCCTTTTCAAATTCCTTTGATCCAACTTCGTTGTGAACAGACATGGCAGACCTCCTTTCTTGGTAACACGGGTTGAGACTGTCGATTGATCTATCGGGTTCCTTCTGGAGCCCGAGGCCCCGCATCCTTTTGCGAGCCCCTTTTCATTTCAGGGCCTTCCGTCTCCTCACGAATCTTTTTCTGGAGGGCCGGATCACTACCGGCCAGTTCTTTGGCCTTCTGAAAATGAAACTGGGCCTTCTGGACCTGCCCCAATCTCTTGAAGTAGCGCCCGAAATTGTAGTGAGCCAGGGCCAGCCGTTTTTCCCTGCCATATAACAGACCCAGATGATAATAGACATCATTTCTCACCGGCGGGAGATAGGAGAGCTTCTCAAAAAGCCGGAGCGCTTCCCTCTCATGGCCGGAGCTTTCATAGGTTATCCCTAACAGGTAGAGAGCGGCCTTGTCCCCGTGATCCAGGTCCAAAACCTTTTCCAACAGGGCCGTGGCCTCTTTCTCCTGGCCGTTCATCTGGTAGGCCTCCGCCAGGGTCCTTAGTATCGGAATGAAATCCGGTTTTCCTTCAAGCGATTGCTTCAACTCCCGGATGGCCTGTTCATATCTTGATTCTCCCATATAGACCATCCCGAGGCCGAAATGGGGCAGCGGGGCAGCGGGGTCCTTTTCCAGTTCTTTGTTGAACACTCTTTCCGCATCGTGAGGATCAAGGCACTTGGCCCTGATAACGGTCTTGAAGGCGGGAAAACGGGACTTGAGCAAGGCAGCCTCTTTGGTCAGGGGTCTCGGCGTGTACCTGCTCAGCATCGACTCCAAGTTGGACATCCTTTCAGGACCGGTGGGATGGGTCAGGAGATAGGCCGGGATCTTGTCCGTTCCTATCCAGCTCCCTTTCTGGATCTTGTTAAGGGCCCGGATCATTCCCCCCGGATCAAAGCTCGCAGGCTCCATATATTTGTAGCTCAATTGATCGGCCTGCCGTTCGTCTTCGCGGCTGTAATGAAGCTGGGCCTGCATCCCGGCGGCGATGGATCCGGTTATCATGGCCCCTGCAACTTCACCCCCGAGGAACATCCCGGCCAAGATTCCGGCCAGGGTAGCCAGCCCGATCGTCTTGCTCTGTTCGATTCGCTGGGCCAGATGCCGTGCCGTGATATGGCCGATTTCGTGGCAGATGACCGCCGCCAACTCATCCAAGTTGTCCATGGCGTCTATCAGACCGGAAAAGACGAAGATGTGACCTCCCGGTGCGGCAAAGGCATTCAAGGTATTATCCCTGATGATATAAAAATGAAAAGGGAAACTCCGGGTCTCTAAGGGGGTGATAAGGTAGTGTCCCAGGTCATTGATATATTGATTGGCAAACGGATCGTTTACGAGTTCAAGCTGGGCCATCACCTGGGCCATGAACTCCTCGCCCATCTTGCGTTCATCTTCAATGGAAAGTGCCGACACCTCAGATGTAAGGGGGGGTGACATCCAGCATGACAGCGCCACCACGCATATAAAGATGATCGGCTTAAAATAAGAGCGGCACTTCTTGTTCAAAGGTCTACCTCCTCCAATGCCTGATCGTCTGTCTGCACCTCCGGGGCCTCGATCCAGAGACCCTCTAAGTCATAAAAATCCCTGAGAGGCTGGTAGAAAACATGTATCACCACATCCCCGTAGTCCATGAGAACCCAGTGGCCTTCCTGCTCCCCTTCAGTGCCGTAGGGCCGCACCCCCGCATCACGCAGCGTCTTTTGAAGGTGGCGGGCAATGGCCTGAACCTGTCTCGTTGAATTCCCGCTGGTAATGAGAAAATAGTCGGAAACCGATGTCATATTCTCCACATGTAATAAAACAGGGTCAACCGCCTTTCGTTCTTTGATGGTCTTCAGGCAAAGCTTTGCCTTATCGATCGATTCCATCATGACCAGCCTTTCAGGCCCGATGGCGGATCAAAACAACCTGTAATGATACCAGATTCAGAATAGATCATGTCAAACCAAATCTCCAAACGCCAATCTGCAATCCTACCGATACAGCCCTTTTTCTGCGATATATATGCTGACCGTTTCAGGGACCAAAAAACGAATCGACCTGTTTTCCCTTACCATCTCCCTGATACGCGTGGAAGATATATCCATCAGGGTCGTCCTGACCCGCATCACGGTCTTGCCCGACGGGGCAACAAAAAGATCCGGCCTCCCCGCTTCTGTTTCTCTTTCCAGCCGCAGATCCGGAAGGACCTCCCTCAGACCGTCCGTCTGGAACCCGGGACGGCTGATGATGACAAAATGAGCGTAGTCAAAGAGATTCTCGCATTCCTTCCATGTCCTGATTTCCAGAAAGGCATCCATGCCCAGGATAAAAAAGATGTCCGTGTCCGGACCGAAGATCCTGTAAAATTCCCTGAGTGTCTCGATGGAATAGGAATGCCCGGCCCGTCTCCCTTCTAAGTCCACGGCCTCGAGGTAGGGGGAAATATCCGCGGCCAGCCGGGTCATGGCCAACCGGTGCCTGAATGGGGTCACAGGTACCTTTATCTTGTGGGGGGGGGATGCGGAAGGGATCAGATATACATTTTCCAGATCCAGTTCCTGACATATCTCCTCTGCACAGCGGAGGTGGCCTAAATGGATCGGATCAAAGGTCCCGCCCAGCATCCCTATTTTCAAGAAACTCCTCCTCGAAAGGCATTAATTCCTCGTCTGCCCCTGCCCATAGACAATAAATTTGGTGGTTGTCAGCTCCTCCAGTCCCATCGGGCCGAATGCGTGAAGCTTAGAGGTATTTATCCCGATTTCGGCGCCAAGTCCCAGCTGGTTGCCGTCGTTAAACCGGGTGGAAGCGTTGATCAGGACGACGGAAGAATCC
>CAZACO010000107.1:6855-9539 GCA_964483185.1 uncultured Desulfobacteraceae bacterium | reverse complement strand
TGGTGATCTTACCACCAAGACCGGCAGGATGATGAAGCGGGCCTGCGGTCTGGATTTCATCCTGACCGATACCGAACAGGAGGCATTCATCCTTGAGGGCCATCTCATCAAGAAACACATGCCGCGCTATAACATCATCCTGCGCGATGACAAGCAGTATCCCTGCCTCAGTCTGGATATCAGAGAGCCTTTTCCGCGACTTGCCATTGTCAGAAAGATCAAGAAGGACGGGGCCCTCTATTTTGGTCCCTTCTCCTCTGCCAATTCGGTGCGGAGCACCAAGAGGCTGATTGACCGGGTTTTCAAGCTGCGCAAGTGCAAGAGCCGGACCCTCCGGAAGAGGCGCCGGCCTTGCCTGAACTTCCAGATGAATCACTGTCTTGCGCCCTGCACCTATGAGATTCCTGTGGAGGAATACGGAGAGACCGTTCAGCAGGTCCGGCTTTTTCTGGAAGGTCACAGTCATGAACTCATTACCGGCCTTAAGAGAGATATGGAGGTCGCGGCCGGTCATCTCGATTTTGAAAAGGCCGCTGGCATACGCGACCAGATCAAGGCGCTCAAAAAGACCGTGGAGCGTCAACACGTGGTGTCTCCCCGGATGGAGGACCAGGATGTGATCGGTCTGGCTCAAAGAGGGGGTCTCTACGAGGTGGTCATCCTTTTTATTCGAAGGGGGTATTTGACAGGAACCCGTAACTTTCTCATCAAAGAACCGAACACACTTCCCTGTGAAGTCATGGAGGCATTCCTGAAACAGCACTATGGCCGCGAGGCCTTCATACCAAAAGAGATTCTCATCTCCGAGCCGGTCGAGGATCTGCTCGCGATCTCGGCCTGGCTGTCCGCTCTGGCAGAAAAAAAGGTGCTTATCCAGAGGCCTCAGCGGGGCGAGAAGCGGAAACTCACAGGGATGGCCGTGGCAAATGCGGTAAATCTCCTTGTTGGGTATCAGGCGGCGGAAAAAGAGGATCTTATAAGAGCGCTCCAATCTGTCTTTGGACTGAATCGGACGCCACACAGGATTGAAGGGCTTGATATCTCCAATCTTCAGGGAGGGATGGCCGTCGGGACCATTGTCTCCTTTGTAGAGGGCCAGCCTCATCGGGCCGGATACCGGAATTTCAAGATCAAACAGGAGGGGACTATCGATGATTACGGCATGATGGCCGAGATGGTGGAAAGGAGAATGGCAAAAGGAGGATTGCCGGACCTCTTTCTGGTGGACGGGGGCAAAGGCCACCTTGCCACGGTCCGGCGTGTCCTGGACCGGCAGGCCCATCCCCGGTCTCATGGGGCGGTCCCGATGGAACCGCTTACCGATCTCCCCATGCCCGAGGTCATATCCATTTCAAAGCCGGACGAAAATTCCGAGGATCCGCGCGACAAGATATATCTCCCGGGCCGGAAAAATCCTCTCATACTGAAGGGCGGTCATCCGGTGCTGCTCCTGATGATGCGGATCAGAGACGAGGCCCATCGGCGGGCGATCACGTACCACCGGAAGCTGAGGGAAAAACATATGACACGGTCCGACCTGGACCGTATCCCCGGAATCGGCAAGAAGAGAAAGACACTGTTACTTCGCCAATTCAAAGGGATAGATGATATCGCTCATGCCACGGTTGAAGATCTGGAGCAGGTGCCCGGGATCAGCCGCGCCCTGGCCGAGGGAGTTTTTTCGTTTTTTAACGGCAATTGACCGGCAGGTTCAGGCCCTGTTTCAGCCAGGATCCTGGAGTTGTCAAGTCATTTACCCTGTTTCAGCTCGACAGGGATCCCCCACCAGCCTTGTTCTAAGGATTTCTTTCCGGTTTCCAGTGTGGGGTTCCTGTAACCACACCAGCTAAAACCGAGGTGATCCCAGTTCTTGTACATCGTGCTGTGTTCCCAGAACTCCGACTGTTTGGCGGCAGTTCCACAGCCGCATAAAAACAGGCCAAGAAATAACAGCAAAACCAGTTCCTTCATAATCTCATGACCTCCGGACTAAATTGTTTGCGGATACAGGGGTACCTCAATAATAATGGCTAACTATAAGATATTCAAGTGAGGAATTGGGGGCTTCGGCTTCAAACGGGAGTACGCAGGAAAATCGTTACAAGGCCCAGATAGATCAGGAGACTGAAGATATCGTTCGTGGTGGTGACAAATGGTCCTGAGGCCAGGGCTGGATCGATGTTCAATCTTTTGAGCAAGAGTGGAATCGCAGAACCGATCAGACCTGAAATCAGGATAATCAATACGAGGGCGATGGTCACAATCAGGCCGATCCGAAAATCGTTGAGCCAGAAGCCCACAATCAGGCCGAGGATCAGGCCGCATATGAGTCCATTGATAAAGGCGACCCGCATTTCCATCCAGAGTCTCTTTCCCACATTTACGAGACTGATGTCACCGGTGGCGAGTCCCCTTACCACCACCGTGGCCGCCTGGGTCCCTGTGTTCCCCCCCATGGCCATGATAACCGGGAAAAAGAAAGAGAGGGCAATCAGTTTTTCCAGGGAGGATTCGAACTGGTTGATGATAAATGCGGCAAAGACGCCGCCGAAGAGGGCCGCCACCAGCCAGGGGAGTCTTGCCCTCGATACCTTCAGGATGGATGCTTCTGTAATCTCCTGATCGATGACGCCGGCCATGAGGGACATATCCTCGTCCATCTCCTCTTCAATCACGTCGATGAT
>CAZACO010000107.1:0-6755 GCA_964483185.1 uncultured Desulfobacteraceae bacterium | reverse complement strand
GCCCTGGCCTTGACGGATACAAACTCCAGGGCCATGATTCCGCCGGCCGTATCCTCAGGGTAGGGGAGGAGTTTTTCAAGCTCCTCCGTGACCTCGTCTCCGACCGCTTCAATAACTTCTTTTGCCCGGTCGGCCGGCAGGTCTCCTACCACGTCGGCCGCATCATCTGAATCCAGTTCCTCGACAATCTGAGAGATGGCCTCGTTGTCGAGCTCTTTCAGGATGCGTTCCTGGACGGGCGCTTCAATTTCCATAAGGACTTCGCCGGCCCCTTCGGGCTCCAGGAGACGGAATATAAACAGTCCCTCATCCTTGCCCGAATGCTCAATGAGATCGGCCACGTCAGCCGGCCTCATCGCATCGATAAGCTTTTTCAGGGCCACACTGTTTTGCTGATCGATGAGGCCTTTGACCTCTTCAAGCAGTTTGCCGTCGACAGTCCTCACTTCAAAAACGGTCAAGACGAATCTCCTTCAGGCTCGGCATGCCTCAGCCGCCTCAATTCTTTCAAGACCCGTCGGTTTGCCAGGGACGGGTCTCCTGTTTCACCCACAATATTCTTCAACGGAATTTCAGCCCGGGCAGCGCTCTTATGGCCGCCGGCCGAACCACCCCATGGTCCAAACAGTTTCTGTGCTGTCTTGCCTGCGTCCCCCCTGAATCCCGCATTCCTCAAGATGACGATCAGCTTGTCACCGTATATGCCGGTGACAATGCTCCATTCGGCTTCAGCCAGTTTCATGAAAAAATCGGCAATGATGACCAGGACATCGGGCTGGGTTATTTCTTCCATGTTGACGTACGCGATATTTTCTATAAAAACCAGTTGTTCCATTGCAAACCGGAAGTCATCCAATGTCTCCCTGCTGATCTCTGAAGACTCGATCTTCTTAATGGTATTCATGTTTGTAAACGGGTACAGATACCGGAATGCATTCATGTCATTGGGCACCGATTCCCTGACAAAGTTGTCGGTGTCTGTCTTGATGCCATAGAAAAGGGCGGTTGCCAGGCGCGCGGAAGGGATGATTTTGGACGCCCTGAGGTACTCGGTCATGATCGTTGAATTGGCGCCATAGTCCTCCTTTATGTCGATGAAGGCCGCCTCTGATGGGGGCCCTAACGGGTGATGATCGATGATAATGTCGAAGGGTTGGTTCATGAACCGTTCGTGATGGTGTGGCTGAGAGTCTACGATGGCCCACCGGTCGATCTTTCGGCCTTTCATGGACCGTATCTGTTGGAGGTTGATCTTGAGGAGCCTGATAAAGGCCAGGTTATCGGCGCGTTCGATCGGATTAATATGGTAAAGCATCACCTTTCTGGCTTTTCGCCAGAACAAGCGCTTCAATGCCAGGGCGCTGGCAATGGCATCGGGATCAGCGTTCATGATAATGCCCCATGTGTCTTCAGGAGATAGGATCTCCTGAAGCCGCTTGCATTTCTCCGCCGAGGTAACCGATTTCGGAAATGGATGATCCATTGCTTTATTAATGATATCAGATTAAGGAATTCTCAGGACTCACAATTGAACTCTGAACTTCTCAACCCGTGAATGGCTGCCGCATCTCCTATGAGATGCTACTGCAAAAATCCCTATAATTCAATAAAAAACCGGGCTGACGTGCCGGTCACCAGGGCCATATTTTTTCAAGGTATGTCAGGCTGGGCCAGAGTTCTTCTTCTCTGTGCGGTTCAAGGGTGATGATCGGCCGGACGCGGGTGACGGCCATAACCCGTTTGAGTAACTCATGAAAATTGATACACCCCCCTCCTAACGCCAAGTGGTCGTCCCGTTTGCCTGCGTTGTCGTGCAGATGCAATTGTCCCAGGTACGGCCCTAAGGATGTTACCCACATTTCCATGGGGGCGGTGCTGAAAACAGCCTGGTGGCCGGTATCCAGACAGAAGCCGACCCCGTAATCCCGCAGGTTTTCCAAGAGGGGGACCATATCATCGGGCGCCTGCTCATAAACATTTTCCAGCATCAATACGGCGCCTTCAGAGCGTATCTGCCCGGCGAGCCGGGACCATGTGTCGAGACTGTTTTTGAGCCAGAGATCCCTCATGGGCCAGTACCGTCTGTGATCATATCCGGTATGGCAGACGACGGTCTTGGGTCTGAAAAGGGGTATCAGGCGGACGACCTGTTCCAGTCGCTGTCGGGTGAGGGACCTGACCTTTGGATCCGGAGAACCGGGGGAGAGGTCTATAAAAGGGGCATGAAGGGTGATGGTAAGACCGACGTCGCGGAGTCGCCTGGCTACAGTCTCAACATTCGAGAAGGAGTAACCATCCAAGGCATCAGCATCAAATCCGATCTCGGGATTAAGCCGCTGCGCGGTGAATCGATCAAGATACGATTCACAAAGCATGGTAAAAGGGATATTGACCTGAAGCATGTCAGTAAGTGGATTCATCATTCAAAGGCCTCAAGCTGCATTGACAATGCAGGCTCATTTAGATATAAATGCCATGACTAAACGACTAACGGATTCTTTGACGGTTTTCACCTGATGAAAAAAGCGATGATTTCACCCCTGTGCTCAGCGCTGGTCATTCCAGGGTTGGGACAGATTATCAATCAGGACCTGAAAAAAGGGATCGTGCTTTTAGGCGCTGATTTTGTTCTTTTTGTTGCCGGGATCATCAAACTGGTTCGGTTGATCAATACCCTCTTCAGATCAGGCAACATCGACATTTCAGAGCCTGAGATGATCATGGCCAAGCTCAGGGCCGAAGATCCGACCCTGCTGTGGGTGATGGCAGCGCTTTTCGCCCTGGTTTGGGTTTATTCCGTGCTGGATGCTTACTTAAGAGGCAGGAAAATCGACCAGGCGGCAGAGGGAGACCTCACACAATGAGGGCATATCTAATTGATGAACTCCCTCCTTCACGGATAAAGGAGATCTATGAGTTCCTTAGAAAGCATGCCATCCGTTCCAACCTCGACCAGATTTTCTGGGTCCGGATCCCCGATGATCTCCTGAATGAGACACAGTTCCAACACAGCCGGTGTCGGCCGCATGTCTTTGCAGTCGAATTGGGCCCGGACTGGATCAAGCTGGAACTCTTTGTCCGCACCTTGAAAAGCATGC
Source organism: uncultured Desulfobacteraceae bacterium (assembly GCA_964483185.1). GTDB lineage: Bacteria > Desulfobacterota > DSM-4660 > Desulfatiglandales > Desulfatiglandaceae > CAZACO01. Next base: position 3,657 of record CAZACO010000107.1, on the reverse strand, counting down.
GATGCGACTGCCCGGCCTATTGCACGCCGATGCAAAGAGATTACATATTCAAGTTTGGCGACGGGATGATAGAGCAGCTGAAAATCCCAACCTGACCTGTCACTCCGCCTCCGAAAGGGCTTTTTCTATCTTCTCCTTGACAATCAGGGAAGCCTCCTCTTCGCCTAAAGCGCCCACCCTGATCACGGCTTCAGTCGCGTTCGCGGACTTGTATGTCAGCGAAATACTGACCAGCTTTTCATCACTGAACTTGCCCCAGATGGTGCCTGAGGTGACGTCATGCTTTGAACTTTCGATCTTGCAGTCCATCCGCTGGAGGGCTGTCAGTGACGCATCCCAGGTTTTCTTGAATGGGGCCTTGTAAACGACCGTCAACGCCCCCTGATAATACTTGTAACCGGCAATGCCAGCGGCAGCGCCGGCCCCGGCCAATATCAAGGCGCCACATCCGCTCGAAAAAAAGAGTAACACAGCTAAACATGCGCACTTCGCCCTGATCATAGGTTCTTTCATTGGCGTGTCTTTCCTTTCTTTCCGAAGGTGTTTTCTGTTGTGTATGATCCTTTATTACAGCTTCATGAAACGCCTGTCAAAGCCTTTCACCTCTGCGGTTACTTTTTTGTTTCTCTTCTCACAGAGCTTTAGAGGGAAAGAGGTCGAACCAAGTGGGAGACACAGGGATGATCTATTGTGTCTATTTTGACAGTTACGGGCACGCAAGAGCGGTTTGTCAGCGAGGTGGAGTTGGCCGAAAAGTACCAGGCTGATCTGGAGGCCTTTTCCGGGCAAGCGGCGATTCATAGGATGGTCGCCCCGCGGAACATGTGATCGGCCATGAGGGAGTCATGAAATCTAATGACAAAAATGATCTGAACGATTTCCTCGAACCCCTTGGAGACGAAATAACAGGGTTTTATGGGTGCCAGTCAGAAAGCCGGCCACACAATCAGGAGAGAGAGTTCCTGGTCCTGGAGGTGGTTGACAACGGGTGCGGCATGACAGGACATGCTAAAGAAAGCCTGTTTACCCGGTTTTTCAGCACAAAAGGAGAGCAGGGGACCGGCATCGGCCTCCTGATCACCCAGAAGATCGTCCGGGAACATGGGGGGAGTATTGGAGTGGAATCCCGGGAAGGGGAGGGGACCAGGTTTCAGATCAGGCTCAACAGGATAACCGCCTGATCCACTGGACTGCCGTCATAAGGATAGATAAATATAAAGAATCCTGGCCCGGAGGGCCAGGATTTGATTTCTCCCCAACGGGGTCTGTGTGCATGCCCCGTTCCCCGGCGTAATGGCCGAAATCCCAGCCGGGCTTAACCAAAGTTGGGGCACCGCTCCGATCTTTACCCGGCCGGAAGGGCTTTCAGCACCCTCGCCGGGGTCATGGGGATCCGTCTCAGACGGGCGCCGGTGGCTGCAAAGACCGCATTGGCCACGGCGGGCGCGGCCGGCGGAACGCCCGGCTCTCCGATCCCTCCGATTTTTTCGCTGCTTTCAATGATATGCACCCGGATCTCCGGGACCTCGCTCATACGGAGGAGATCATAGTCTTCGTAGTTGGCGGTTTGAACCCCGCCGTTGGCAAATTTGACCTCCTCCTTGAGGGCCGTGCTCAGACCCATAATGATGCCCCCTTCCATCTGTGCCTTTAAGGGACCCGGGTTGACCACCGGACCGCAATCGACGGCCACATCGATCCGATTCACCTTGACGGTCCCGTCCTTTTTGACGGATACGTCGGCGACCTGGGCCACATACGTGCCGAAGCAGGAATGCTGCGCCATACCGAGTCCACGGCCTTTGGCCATCTTTTTTCCCCAACCCGCCTTCTTGGCGACGGTTTCAAGGACCCTGCGGCAGCGCATATTGTTTTTCAGCAGCTTAAGGCGAAACGCCAGGGGGTCTTTCCCTGCCAGATGGGCCATCTCATCCATAAACGATTCGATGACAAATGCATTCGGGGCGTTTTGAACCGAACGCCAGGGTGCAACAGGGGGCGGCAGTTCGGAAATGAGAAACTCTACGTAGAAATTTGGAAATTGATAGGTGATATTGTTGTTATGCGGCGAGTTCGGATAGTCGGCCAGTCCCCAGAGGCTGTAATAATCGATTCCACCCTTGACCGCCTCGGGCGCGATATACTTCAATATGGATGGTGCGACAACCTTCTGGGACCATCCTGTCAATATTCCCTGGTCGTTGATGCCGGCTTCCAATCTGTGGGCCGTGGCCGCGCGGAAAAAGTCGTATTTAAAGTCTTCCTCCCGTGTCCAGACAAGTTTTACCGGTTTGCCCAATGCCTTTGAGGCGATGACCGCTTCAACCACAAAATCCGGGGCCGCGCGTCTGCCGAGCCCGCAGCCGAGCAGGGTTGTGTTTATGTGGACGTTTTGAGGGGGTATCCCCGAGACCTGCGAGCCGACCAGTTGCGCGACGGTCTGGCCCTGAGTCGGCGCCCATATATCACACCGGTCCTTTTGTACATGGGCGGTGCAGTTCATCGGTTCCATGGTGGCGTGCGCAACATACGGGACATAATAGGTTGCCTTGAGCTTCTTTGCGGCCTGGCCGAGCGATTGTTTGACATCCCCCTGGCTGCGCACCGCGGCACCGGGCTTGTCCAGATCTTCCATAAGGGATTTTTCAATCATCGTATTATCCATCTGCGGGAGGACGCCCTCTCCCCACTTCACCTTGAGGGCATCACGGCCTTTCAGGGCAGCATAAAAAGAGTCTGCACACACGGCAATCCCGTGGGGGGTCGGGACAATCTTCTTCACGCCCTTGATTTCCATGGCCGCCTTCTCATCGTAGGAGAGAGACTTGGCGCCATAGGCCGGTGGACGGGCAAGGATCGCATAGTGCAGATCGGGCATATCCACATCATAACCAAAGACCGCCTTGCCGCTCACCTTGTCAGGGATGTCGACCCGGGGCATCGGTTTCCCCATATATCTGAACTGACTTTTCTGTTTAAGGGGAGGGCTCTTGGGGATCTGAAGCGTGGCTGCTTTCTGGCAGAGTTGGCCGTAGGTGAGCTTTTTCCCTGACTTTTTATTGCGCACAGCGCCTGTTACCGCCTCACACGCATTTTCCGGAACGTTCCACGTCTGGGCGGCCGCCTGGATCAGCATGACGCGGCCGGCCGCTGCCGCATTACGTAAGGGTCCATAAAACCCCCGCACACTGGCGCTGGCCACTGTCAACTGAAAGTGGAGGAGAGGATTTTTGAATTCATCCAAGGCCGGTCCCTGGACAATTTTAACCTGATTCCAGTCGGCGCCCAGTTCATCGGCAATAATCATCGGAAGGGCCGTCAGTACACCCTGTCCCATCTCTGAATTTCCGATGGTGATGGTAACGACATTATCCGGGGTGATATCGAACCAGGCGTTCGGTTTGAAGCTCTTGAGTGCCTCTTCTTTTTTTTCCGATGCATTCAGGAGTTTGAAGCCGAACGGTGTGACGGAGACGGCAATGGTTAACCCGGTGACCGTCAGGGATTCTTTCAGGAAAGCCCGTCGGGAGATGTGTTTTTCCATATCTCAGCCCTCCTTTCTCATCATTTTTGCCGCGGCCTGGATACCCTTTTTAATGCGCGGGTGAGTGCCGCAACGACAGATGACATCGTCCAGGGACGCAATGACTTTATCGG
>CAZACO010000106.1:0-9575 GCA_964483185.1 uncultured Desulfobacteraceae bacterium | reverse complement strand
CAAAGATAACACATTTTCGCATCCCATCTCCAGGCCATTTTTGGCCGATACCCTCACTTGGCAAAGATCTCCCCGCAGTGAGTGAGCCGTGGACATATCTCTATCTGTGGCCGCTATTGAGGTATTCGAGTACGTAGTCTTTGCTCATCCCTTCCAGCCCCATCGCCTTGAGATTGCGTCCTTCCTGGAAATAGTCCACGTCGTTATAGACCGAGGCGATGTTGATAATCGCATCCGTGAGGGTGGTCTGCACATTTGCGATGGCGCCCAGATCGTGCATTGCCACCAGGCTGATGCTGACGTCTTCAGAGACGTAGCGCTCGAGGGAACTGGAGGGCGCATCGTAACCGAAGGCATTATGCACGGTGGTCTTTACCGCGAATTCGCGCACGCTGTTGCAGCCGACGTCATAGTAGTCGTTCACGATATCGATGAAGCTTTTTATGTGCAGGCCGAACCCCTTTGCCACAGCGAGGCGTTCGTCATCGATTCTTTGCTGTACCCTGGAGACGGCGTCTGACATCCCTTCGCGATAGAAGTAAAACTGACCCTGGCGCGACTCAAAGATCCCCATATTGAGGACCGCCGTGGCCGGGTGGGCGACAATGTTGCCGTTACCCAGACCTGTAGCGATGATGTTTTCTAAAAAGACCAGTTTGAAGTTGGGACCCGTCATCTGACGTCTCACCTCATCCGTCCTGCAGGAGGGAAATACCCCCACTTCGAGTTCGTCTTTGACGCCGCCGACGAAGATCCGGCCGGGAGCGACGACCCGGCAGGCAAAGGGGATGCTCGCGCCTTCCATGACGGTCAGATTCTTTTCCAGGTTTGCCTCGCGCAGCATCCGCGCGAAAATGAGCGAACAGTAATTGCCGGGAAAGACGTTGAGCAGGTGGCCGTCACGCAAATAAGGCATGATCAGCTTGAACATGCTTTCATGTGCAAATCCCGGAACGCTCATGAAGACGACGTCGGAAAACGTCATGGCCTCTTCGATGTCGGTAGTGGTGTGGGCGATCCGGGCCTTCCCGTGGAAGTCGGTGTGGATGGTTAACTCCCCTTTCCGGAAGGTTTCAACCGCTTCCACGAGGCCGTTATTTTCCCGTATGCCGTCAAGATTGTGGGAAAAGTCGGGGTGTTCCCATATCATGACCTCGGTACCACGGCTGGCCATGCGCCAGGCAAACGTGTGGGCGGCGTTCCCGGCCCCCAAAACAGTGACTTTGTTTCCTGCAACCATGATATCCCTCCTGATGATGATATCTCCGGTCCTTCGGACCGTGATCACACACGATTCATTAATTCGTCAATGAAATGAAGTTCGAAGGCTACGGAGCTGATGGCTTTTCCTTCATCAGACCACGAATTGCCTGAATATCTGGAATGCCGCGCCATCCCCCGCCATTCCTACACTTGAGCGCCGCTGCAGCAGAAGCAAAAGCCATGCACTCCGCCATGTTCCACCCCTGCAGCAATCCATAGATATACGCCCCATGATAAACGTCCCCCGCGCCGGTGGTGTCCCTTGAAACCACGGGAAAGGCCTCCTGGCGCACCATCCCGCTCCGGTCGAGCCCGATGGAGCCCCTTGGGCCCATTGTTATGACCACCTGCCGCGGCCCCAGATCTCTCAGCCTCTCAAGCGCCCTTTGACGAGGCGCCTCTGCCCCGACCAGCGCATCACAAAATGGCTCCGATACAATCAGGATATCCACCCGTAAAACCAGATCCAGGGTTCCCTCCCTCAGGGTTCCGGCGTCCATGACGACGGTCATCCCCCGCTTCTTGGCCTGTTCAGCCGCCTCTCTGCCGGCATCCACCATCAATCCATCCAGGTGCAACATGCGGGCATCGGGAAATCGATCTAACGAAACGTCGTTTCGGGTCAGGTCGGGCGCGCTGCTGCGATTCCAGAAGATGGTTCGCTTACCGTCACCCTCGGTGACGGCGATGAACGCAAACTGGGACCTGCGGCCTGGGGTGACTTTCAAAAAGGATATGTTCACCCGCTCTTTTTTGAGACCGTCAACGATCTGAACACCAAACGGGTCATCGGAAATACTGCCCAGAAAAGAGGTGGAAATCCCCAATCGCGCCAGGGTTACGAGGGTCGTGGCCGCCGGACCGCCGCAACTGGTAAAAAGCCCTTCCAGCTCCAGCTTGCTGTCCTCAGGCGGATAGACCGGCACGCAGCCCACATAATCCACACAGACCTGCCCCAATCCAACCACCTGAACGGATTCCAGTTCTCTTTTCACAGTCTGCAAAGCTCCCACCCCGGCGGATCGTCTAATAACCCGCCCCATCACTGCCAACGGTCTCTATGTTTTCTCTGCAAAACCGAGCACCTTGTCAACCTATTTTTCTACCCGGTTTTCGTTTCCTGCGGAGCGGGGAATCTTCCTAACCGTGAACCTTGAATCCCGCTGTAAGCGGAAAACCACTATGATACTCCAGCCTCAACGTCTCTTTTTTGATCAGAGAGGCCGGTTTCCGGCCATCGGCTGGGCTCATATGAAGGAGTTGATCCATACCCGTACCTTCCGATTTAAGAAAGAGCCATCTGAGTGGTGTGAAAGACGGTGCATGCTTTTGGGACAGCCCGACGGGACATTTTCAGATGAGTGCTTAAATTGAAACAATGTTGAAAAAAATGTAAAAAAAGTGCAGTTTATTGACTTAAGTCAATGCAAATCTCTTTTTCACCCCTCATAATAGGGACAAGCTCAAACAGGGAACAGGCAATACTGTCAACAGCGTAACCAAAATTAATAATGAGCGAGAAAGGAGATACACCATGTTTTGTTATCAGTGTGAACAAACGGCAAAGGGCGAGGGGTGTACCAAGATAGGGGTTTGTGGGAAACAACCTGATGTGGCAGCGCTCCAGGACCTGCTGATCTATGCCCTGAAGGGTCTGTCGCTGGTTGCGGTGGAGGGACGTAAGGTCGGTGTAACGGATCGGGATATCAATATTTTTACGTGTGAAGCCACCTTTTCCACGCTTACCAACGTGGATTTCGATCCGGAGCGATTTGTCCCGCTTATCCATCGCTGCGTGGAATTGAGAGAGGGTCTCAAGGAGAAGGTAAAGGCTGCCGGCGGAAAGGTGGATTTTTCCGATGCGGCGGCTACCTTCCGACCCGCGGCCACGCTGGAAGAGATGGTCAAGCAGGGTGAGGGGGTGGGCATCCGATCGGATTCCGAACCTGATTCGGATATTCACGCCCTCAAATGGACCCTTATCTTTGGCCTCAAGGGGGTCGCTTCGTACGCCGACCATGCCCGCATATTGGGTCAGGAAGACGACACCGTCTATGCATTTATCCACGAGGGCCTGGCCGCCACCCTGAACAAGGGGCTTCCTCTGGACGACTGGGTGGGACTGGTGCTGAAATGCGGCGAGATCAACCTAAAGGCCATGGAGCTGTTGGACGCTGCCAATACCGGGGCATACGGGCACCCCGTCCCCACATCCGTCCCCTTGGGCGCCAAGAAGGGAAAGGCCATCCTGGTTTCAGGGCACGACCTCAAGGACCTGGAAGACGTGCTGAAGCAGTCTGAAGGGAAGGGGATCCATGTGTACACGCATGGCGAGATGCTTCCCTGCCATGGATATCCTGAATTGAAGAAATATCCACATTTTTACGGGCACTATGGTACGGCCTGGCAGAACCAGGGCAAAGAATTTGCGGAATTCCCGGGCGCGATCCTCATGACGACCAACTGCATCCAGAAACCGAAGGATTCCTACATGGATAACATATTCACCACCGGTCTTGTGGGATGGCCCGGTGTGACGCATATGGCCGATAAAGATTTTTCACCCCTTATCGACAGGGCGCTCTCCCTGCCTGGATTTGAGGAAGACAGCGACAAGGGATCTGTCATGGTCGGCTTTGCCCGTAATGCCGTCATGGGCGTGGCAGACAAGGTGATTGAAGCGGTTAAGGGAGGCGCTATCCGGCACTTCTTCCTAGTTGCCGGATGCGACGGCGCAAAACCGGGTCGGAACTACTATACCCGGTTTGTCGAGCAGGTTCCAAAGGATTGCGTAGTCCTGACACTCGCATGTGGCAAGTTCCGGTTTTTTGACAAGGACCTGGGCGATATCGGGGGTATTCCAAGACTTCTGGACATCGGCCAGTGTAATGACGCTTACTCGGCGATCCAGATCGCGGTGGCACTGGCAGGGGCCTTTGACTGCGGGGTCAACGACCTGCCGCTTTCCATGATCCTTTCCTGGTACGAACAGAAGGCGGTCGCCATCCTCTTAACCCTTTTTTACTTAGGGATCAAGGACATCCGATTAGGACCGAGTCTGCCGGCCTTTATTACGCCGAACGTGCTGGATGTGTTAGTCAAGAACTTCAACATCATGCCGATCAGTACACCGGAGGAGGATCTGAAGGCCATCCTGGGATAAGGTCTTAGACGGAATCTATAGAGGATCACGGGGATGTCAGAGATGGGCGAAGCCCTGTGATCCTGACAAAAAACAGCAGGTTTTAACGCCCAAATCGGTGATTTCAGAATAAGTGCGGGGGCCCAATTGTATCAGCCGGCGCAGGCTCAGGGGGTTTCTTGAGAATCAAGAATATCAAGAAGAAGGCAATTCCTATGGCCGATTTCTCTCAAAGACAACATCCGACAAGGCGCACAGGACGAGGCGACTCAATAATCTGGGTCCATTCCAAAAGAAATGTGTCTCCTAAAGAACCACTGCGCCGTCCGAAAAAGATCCGAGGAAATATATTCTGTTCTCAAGAAATTCCCTGAGCCGTAGTCTTGAGAAGATGGTTAAATCGTCAGCATTCAGTTGAAGAGGGGGGGTATCATGAAATGCCCGGGACAGGATAGCCAGTACTGGAAACCAGGGGCAGTCTTTGAGGTCAAATGCCCCAAGTGCGGAAACGAAGTAGAATTTTTCAAGGATGATCCGACACGGAAATGCGCCAAGTGCGGCCACCGCTTCCTCAATCCGGGTCTTGACTTCGGCTGCGCATCATACTGCCAGTATGCGGATCAGTGCATCGGGAACCTTCCCCCTGAACTCCTTGCCCAGAAAGAGGATCTGCTCAAAGACCGGGTGGCCATTGAGATGAAACGCTATTTGAAGCAAGACTTCAAGCGGATCGGTCATGCCAGCCGTGTGGCCAGATACGCCGAGCAGATCGGCCGGGAAGAAGGCGGCAATCTTGCGGTCATCCTGTGCGCGGCATACCTCCAGGGCCTGGGGACCGGGGATCCCGACAGGAGACAGGAGCGTGCCGGGGCCGGGTCACAGGAAGGGGAACCCCCATCCGTGGCAAGGGAGATCCTGACGCGACTCGGGGCCAAGGAGGCGCTGGTGGATGAGGTGTGCGACATGATCGCCCGTCGCCATGATCCGGGGGAAAAGGATACGATCCACTTGAAGAGCCTCCATGATGCCGATCTGATCGCCGGGCTGGAGGAAAAACAAAAGGAAGATCCGGCAGATGAAGAGAAACTGGCCCATATCATAGAGACCTCTTTTCTGACCGGGAGCGGACGTAAGCTTGGGAAGAAACGGCTTCTGGAGATGGAAAAGATGTAACATCTCAATAAATCAGGAACCTCTGTAGTAACTTCAAAAGACCAGGCGGCTTTGCGTCGCCACACACGCAGGGAGTTATTGAGAGCATATGAAAGGATAACCTGATGAAAGTGATGCGAAAAATCATAGAAATCGATGACGAACTCTGCGACGGATGCGGTCAGTGCGTGCCGTCCTGCGCCGAGGGGGCCATAGAGGTGGTGGACGGCAAGGCCCGTATCGTGGCGGAAAAATATTGTGACGGCTTAGGCGCCTGCATGGGGGACTGCCCGAACGGGGCACTCAGAATTGTCGAGCGCGAGGCAGAAGACTTTGACGAGGAGGCGGTAGAAGAATACCTCAGCGAAAAGGACGAGAAACCGGAGCCGATTCCCACGGCCTGTGGGTGTCCTTCTACCCAGATCCAAACCTTTATCCCGACGTCTCCAGCCGGAGAGACCGTGGCTGTGGACCCGCAGGCCAGGACAGCATCCACCCTCGGGCACTGGCCGGTTCAGATCAACCTGGTCCCGCCCTCCGCGCCATTCTTGAAGGGTGCAGATCTTCTGATTGCAGCCGATTGCGTCCCCGTGGCCTACCCCGGTTTTCACCAGGATTTCCTGAAAGGAAAGGTGGTCATGGTCGGGTGTCCCAAATTCGATAATGTGGAGGGCTACATCAAGAAGTTTACGGAGATATTCAAGACCGCGAATATCCGAACGATTACTGCCGTTGTCATGGAGGTCCCCTGTTGCTCAGGACTGCCGATGATCGTAAAAAGGGCCTTGGAGGCGTCCGGGAAGAAAATTCCCATGGAGCAGGTGGTGATCAGCACCCGTGGTGAGGTCATCAACAGGAAGAAGCTTGTAGCATAACGCAAAAACCAGAGAAAGGAGAATAAGGATATGGCTACCATCAAGATTAAAGGGATGTCGTGCAATCACTGTGTCATGGCCGTTCAAAAGGCACTGGGCGGCATTGACGGGGTGAAGGATCTTAAGGTGAATCTCGAAAAGGGCGAGGCCACCTTTGATGAAACAACACCCGTTGACATGAACACGGTACGGGAAGCGGTTGGAAAGGCAGGATACCAGGTTGTCTGAAAAGGTTCATCTCAACATCTCAGGGATGTCCTGCGCGGCCTGCGTGCGCCGGGTTGAACAGGGTCTGGCAGACCTGGAGGGTGTGTCGTCGGCGGCCGTCAACTTTGCCACCGAAAAGGCAACCGTCGAGTATGACCCGGCAGAGCTGGCCGTGGACCAGATGGCTGCAAAGGTCAAGGATCTGGGCTATGAAGTGATCGGCCATGACACGTCGGGGGAGAACGCTCTACAGAAGACAACCGTTTCCATCGGCGGGATGACCTGCGCCGCCTGTGTCCGGCGCGTGGAATCCACCCTTGAAAGGATCGATGGCGTCACCGACGCAGGGGTCAACCTGGCCACCGGGCGGGCCACGATCTTCCACAGGGCCGACTGGGAAGGCCTGGAGGCCCTTAAGAAAAAGGTATCGGATGCGGGGTACCAGTTTTTGGGTGCCTCTGAGGAACTCCTGGAAGACCCGGTTGAGGCGGCCCGGATCAAAGAAGTCAGGGAGCTCAAGATCAAATTCTTGGCCGGTGTGGTCCTGAGCATCATCATTTTTGCAGGCTCCATGCAGTCATGGTTTCCCTTCCTTCGACCCATCCCCAGACAGACCATGCTCGTGCTTCTGTTTGTTCTCACCACCCCGGTAGTTTTCTGGGTGGGCAGCCGGTTTGTCACCGGGGCGCTTAAGGCGGCCCGCCAGAAGACCACGGACATGAATACGTTGGTGGCGGTGGGGGCACTGTCTGCCTATCTCTATTCTTCACTGGCGGCCTTTGCGCCGCGGCTGTTCGTTGGGGCCGGCATTTCGCCCCATGTCTATTTTGACGGGGCGGCCATGATCATCACCCTGGTCCTTCTGGGCCGGCTCCTGGAGGCAAAGGCCAAGGGGAAAACCTCCTCGGCAATCAAGAAACTTATGGGGCTCAAGCCCAGGACGGCCCGGGTGATCAGAGACGGGAAGGAGTCGGACATCCCCATAGCGTCGGTCATCCAGGATGACCTGATCGTGGTGCGGCCGGGTGAAAAGATCCCCACCGACGGCGTGGTGGTCTCCGGATCTTCGGCCGTCGACGAGGCCATGCTGACCGGTGAAAGCATCCCGGTCGCCAAAGCCGCCGGCAGCGAGGTCTTTGCGGCAACAATCAACAAGAGCGGCAGTTTCACCTTCAGGGCCACCCGGGTGGGGGCGGAGACCGCCCTTGCGCAGATTATCCGGCTGGTGGAGGAAGCCCAGGGTTCCAAGGCCCCCATACAACGCTTGGCCGACAAGGTCGCATCCATCTTTGTGCCGGTGGTTTTCGGCATAGCGGTCCTCACCTTTGTAATCTGGTATTTTCTGGTCCCGGAACCGATCTTCAGCCGGGCCCTCCTCAATTTTGTATCGGTCCTGATTATCGCCTGTCCCTGTGCCATGGGCCTGGCCACCCCCACTGCCGTCATGGTGGGGACCGGCATCGGGGCTGAAAACGGTATCCTGATCAAGGGGGGAGAAAGTCTGGAAAACGCCTATAAGCTGACCATGATCGCCTTTGACAAGACCGGTACCCTGACAAAGGGAACGCCCGAAGTCACGGATATCGTATCCGCAGAAGATACGACAGAAGAGGAGATCCTTAAGATTGCGGTCTCTATTGAATCGGTGTCAGAGCATCCCCTGGCCCATGCGGTTGTTGCAAAGGCTCGGGAGCGGAATATCGCAGCCCAGGAAGTGGAGGGCTTTGAGGCACTGTCGGGACTCGGGGCACGGGGAACGCTTGACGGAAAAACATGGATCCTCGGCAACCAGCGGCTCATGGAAAAAGAGGGGATCCTTATGGAGGGCCTTGAGCAGGAGGCAGGCAGGCTTGCCAGCGAGGGCAAGACCTGTGTATTTGTTGCAGAAAAGGGCCGCGTGGCGGGTCTCATCGGGTTTCTGGATTCGCCCAAGGTCTCTGCGGCAGGAGCCATTGCCGCCCTCAAGGCAATGGGATTGCGCACGGTGCTGATTACCGGGGATAATAAAAAGAGCGCCCGCGCCATCGGTGAACCCCTCGGCATGGACCAGATATTGGCGGAGGTGCTTCCGGCAGGCAAGGCTGACGAGGTCAAACGGTTGCAGGCAGAAGGCCATGTGGTCGGCATGGTGGGAGACGGGATCAACGATGCACCGGCCCTGTCCACCGCGGATATCGGGATTGCCATCGGCGCAGGCACGGACGTGGCCATGGAGGCCAGTGATATCACGATCATGAGAGATGACCTGGAAGCGGTTCCGGAGGCCATCAGGCTTTCATTTGAGACCATGAAGGTTATCCGGCAGAATCTTTTCTGGGCCTTTTTTTACAACAGCCTCGGGATACCGATTGCAGCCGGGATACTCTATCCGTTTTTCGGGATCCTGTTAAACCCTGTCTTTGCGGCCGCAGCCATGGCCATGAGTTCGGTCTCGGTGGTGAGTAATTCGCTTAGGCTTCGAAGAACAGCGGCGTTGCGGCGGAAAGAATGACGGCTATTATCCGTTTATAAGCAGTAAGAGAAATAACTCCTCAGAAACTCCGGCTTCGGGTTTGTGAAGGACGGAGGTACCAAGATATGATGAAAAAAATTGAACTTTTCAAGGAAAACGATTTCAATGATCTGCACATGAGCAGGCTGCTTGTCCATGACTCCCCCTACTTCAAGGTCCTGAATTTCAATTTCAGGGCCGGTCAGGAGCTCCCGATTCACTCCCATGAGATCGAGGGCCAGTTGAGCATCGCCGTGCTTGAAGGGGAAGGCGAATTCCTGGCGAAAGATGGGGCAACGCTTCCTGCCGGGCCGGGCGATGTCCTCATTTCTGATATCAGCGAACCCCATGGGATCAGGGCCAGGAGCGATCTTCGCGTTCTGGTGACCATTGCGCCGCCTATTTAATGGACCGGCAGAGCTGTCTTTGAATGAGACCCTATTCT
>CAZACO010000105.1:0-9586 GCA_964483185.1 uncultured Desulfobacteraceae bacterium | reverse complement strand
GGAGCCTGTCCGCCTCTGGAGGATTGTCAAGGATTCGACGGTCCCGCGGTCCCGCGGGACAGCTTCATCCTCGACGCCTTGGATCTGCGGCATCCTCGACTCTTGCAACGTTAGGGTTGATTTGAACAGGTTGCAGATTACCTTCAGTTTCAGTCAGGCTTAGGGCATATCAGGCTTGTGATCTTATTTGCATTTGTTGGGTTTGATGTGTTATATGCTTGCAGGTAAAGGTTTTGGACTGCTTTATTTAACGCCCCATTTGTCCTGATGCCTCGGCAGGATACTATCAATAACTATCTCATGACAAACTCTCAAAAAGATTGTTTTGGTATTTTAAACAGGGTTTTTCCCATGGGAAAGGAGGGCCTGAGGGAAATCGTCCCGGCCTGTCTCGACTGCACACGAAGGAAGGCATGCCTGCAGGCGGCGTTGCAGACCGAAGAAGGCTTTGAACTCAGGAGCCAGGTCCTGGACCGTTCCTCTGCTGGTGGGTTTGTCGGCAAAGTCAGGCGGTGGTCTGAAAAAAAAGAACTGAGCAGGCTCAAAAAAGCACGGGAAGGAGACAAAAAATGGCCGTGGAATTAGTCTGTCCATTCTGCCACTTTTCAAAGAAGATTCCTGAAAAAAAAATACCTGCCCGGGCAAAATGGGCGATCTGCCCCCGCTGCAAGCAGAAGTTCGAAATCTCCCTGTCAGACAGGGAAACCGGTCCCATCTTGGGAGATATCCCTGGAGATGGAGCCCCTCATGAAACCGGCCAGGAATCGGAAGCGCAATCAGAACGGAGCGGGGCTCCGTGGGAAAACCGTTCCGGCAAGGGTTTTGTCTGGGGGGTATATCATACCTTCAAGGCGGCGCTCTTTTCTCCTGCTGCCTTTTTTAGGGGATTGACCTTTAATGGCGGGATCAGAGAGCCGTTGGCCTTTGGCCTCCTGATTGGCGCTGTAGGAAACATGTTCGGCATTTTCTGGCCGGTGATGATGTTGTCTGGGGGCCTGTTTCCCTTTGGAGGGGCCGTCTTCGGCCAGTTGACGGCGGGCCTGATCTTTCTGATCATGGTAGTGGCCGTCCCGATCTGGGTGACGTTCAGCATGTTCATCTACAGCGCCATCCTGCACCTGTTGCTCCTGATGGTGAGAGGGGGGAAGAACGGGTTCGAGGCCACTTTCAGGGTGGTGGCTTATTCCCAGGCCTCCCAGGTGTGGGAACTGATACCTGTTATCGGGAGCTGGGTCGGCGGGGTCTGGAGGCTCGTCGTTCAGGTCGTTGGGCTTCGTGAAATGCACGGCATCTCCTATCTCAGGGTAATCGTCGCTCTCCTGCTGCCGGTCGCCTTCCTGTTCGTTGTGGTAGTCGCCGTTCTGGTCCCCCTCCTTATGCATCTGGCGCAGTGACAAGGATGTGGGACTGAACCCCTTGGAATTGAATATTGACGATTGACGATTGAAAAAACATGCAACCCAGACTGGATACTGGATGCTCGATGCTGGATACCGGGTTAGCCCTGAAACCTGGAACCCGTAACCTTGAACCTTTGAACCCGTAAAACGTACTAAAATTTAAAGATAAAATCCATCTGCAGCCTGTCCTCATGCATCTTGTACCGGTCGGCGTTCCAGAGGGGATTGCCCGCCTTTTCCCATGTGGATACCGGGTCTGTATAGAAAAAGACGGCCCGCAGGAGGGTATTCTTGAAGGGCCAGTAATGGACCGCCACCTTGTGTCCTTTCCGGTTGGCGCCGTAAAAATCCTGATCGTTCATAGATCCGACAACAGCGTTCTGCTCGATGTAGGCATACTTGTAGTAGAGAGAATAGTCTCCCTTGTTTTTGTCCCTCCCGATTTTGAAGGAGGCATAGTAGGCCGAGTCTTCATCACTGGGAACCCCGTCGGCTGCGTTGTGGACATAATCAAAATCAAGTGCCACAGGAAAGGGTCCCAGGTTGAAATTGACGAATGAGATCCCTTCGCAGAGTTTATAGTCGTATTTGTACGCGATGTTCCCTGCACTGTCCGTAATAAAGGTGTTCCCGCCACCCGAGTTGTACTGCCCCGTTCCAAGCCACTTTGTGCCGGCGAGATTGCTCCAGCTGTAATAACTCCCCGCCAGGGTCCATTTGACCGGGCCGATGTTCCATGTGAAGCCGGCCTGGCTGAGATAGAGCATGGCATCAGGTGTTCGGTTGTTTTCATTGACCACCATCTGGCTCAGGTAGATAAAGGGCTGAAAGATCTTTGTCCCCTCATACCTGTAGTATTCATATGCGCCTTCAGGATTCACATCCACATCCCACATGATATCGGTGTTATAAAAGTTCTTTTTGAATTTGCCGGCCCCAAGCCCCAGTCCCTTGAGCCAGTTCGGCTTGTATTCGGCATAGGCCCTGGCCAAGTATATCCCCTTGTCATTGAAATCCTCCCCAAAGGTTGCATTGGTCGTGGTGGCTTCCTGATGGGTGGACATGTTGGTGGTGGCCATGAAATGGGTGCCTATCTCGTCGGTTATAGGGGCGTCAAGGTAGAGCCTCAACCGGATCCTGCCCCTGTCCCGTGGGTCCTGCTTGGCCGGGGTACCGTCGTCGGTCAACATTCCCCGGTCCCAGAGCCTCTCATAACGGAGCCTCAGATCGCCGGAGATTTTGATCCTCTGCACCCATTTGGGGAGCCATTCGCGCCACGACTTCTCGGCCTCCTTTGTTTCGGCCTTGACCGCCTTCTGGATCTCCTCTTTTTGAACTGCCTGTCCCCTTTCAATCGATTTTCGTTGATTCATGAGTTCCTGTTTCAAGCGCTCAATCTCCTTCTGCTGCTCCTGGATGATCGTGCTCAAGTTTTCGAGCCGTTTCAAAACATCCTCAGTCGTCGCAGCCAGAACGGGCGTCCGGCCCCACAAGATCAGGAAAAGGGCCAACCACGTCAATCCAACTATCTTACTCCCCCCTTTCATATATTCCTCCTTTCATTTTTCGTGAGCGGTCATCGGTTAAGGGCTCGTAGGTTCACCTCACAAATCCGAGCCGTTGATTCGTCAGCCTTGCAGTTTGCTCACGATGTTGGATGGAAGAGCCAATTCAGGACAAAGCCAGCTCTGCCCGTGAAACGCACGCCTATTCAGTCTAAAATAGAAATCCTCGTCCTCAGGGCCAGAAGGATATTCTCAGATGAAATTCAAGATGTATGCCAAACTCCATCAGATCGGCCTCGAGAATAAAAATCTGGCTTATCTGTTGATTTTAAAAGATGTTTTGTCTTTAAACGTTAGGAAGGAATGAGCGGGTGTAAGCAAGAGGTAAGAGGTGGATTGTCAACAAACTGTTCAATGTGTAAAGGGGCTTTTTTACATGGGCACCTTTTAGTTAGCGAAGGATCTTCCAGTACTCATTACAAACCTGGATCACAAAATTTGGCGCGGACAACCTTGTGGCGCGGCCCATGGCACCCTTTCCATGAATGGCCAGACATCCTCAACAGCCCTCCGTCATACCGACGTTGAGGTAATACTGAAGGGCCACATAGAATACATATACGCCAAGAAGCCAGGCCCCCGCCATCTCCTGAAATGATCATCCCTCCCCATGAATATGAAGACCCTGCCTCACAGTCCCTCCTGCTTAAACGGTGATGCCCCGTGAGTATCATATTGAAGAAAGGTGGCGAATCTGATATCAACAGAAGAAGCATCATCTCAGCAAAAACCTTATCACCCATAAAAGGGCCTTGAAAGATCTTGCCAGCAGGTTCAAGACCGCGGAGATGATTTGTTTATCGCATATGCATGCCTCGATTGAATCGCAGCGTCTTTTATAAGAAAGGAACTTAGACTTTGGCAAACAAAATAGACTACAAGAAAGTCCTGAATCCTGCCCAGCTGGAGGCCGTCACGGCCCTGGACGGCCCGATCCTTGTGATAGCCGGGGCCGGGAGCGGTAAGACCAGGACCCTGGTTTATCGGGTGGCACGGCTGGTGGAGTCCGGAGTCCCTCCCGAATCCATCCTCCTCCTCACGTTCACGAGAAAGGCCGCCCAGGAGATGCTGGACCGGGCAGCCAGTCTCTCTGATGCAAGGTGCCGGTTCGTGTCCGGGGGCACCTTTCACTCACTTGCCTTAAAGGTGCTCCGACGCCATGCCGAGGCATTAGGATACGACAATGCTTTCACCATCTTAGATCGGTCTGACATGGAAGAGGTGCTCAGGTCCCTCATCCCTGATCTTCAAATGCCCAAGACGGCCCTGAGGTTTCCGAAACGGGGCACCCTGGCCAATATTTTGAGCAAGGCAGCCAATCTTCAAACGCCCGTGGAGGCGTGCATACTGGAGGAATACGGGCAGTTCGTTGAGGTGGCGTCCCAGATAGAGCAGTTGGGAAAGCTCTATGCAGCGTACAAGAAGACCCATCAGTTAATGGATTATGACGATCTGATCATCTCCTTTCAGAGGCTTTTACGGGAAAACAGGGATATCCGCAGTGAACTGAGTCTCCAATATGGACATATCATGGTGGATGAATACCAGGACACCAACGGGATCCAGGCGGAGATCGTGAAATGGCTGGCCCATGAGCACAAAAATATTATGGTGGTGGGAGACGACTCCCAGTCCATATACTCCTTCAGGGGGGCCAATTACCGGAATATGCTCGATTTTCCGTCCCTCTTTCCCGAGGTAAAGATCATCAAATTGGAGCAGAACTACCGTTCCACACAGCCGATTCTCGCCCTGACAAACGGCTTGATGGAGCAGGCTGATGAAAAGTACACAAAATGCCTCTTCACGAAGCGCAGCGGAGGTGAAAAGCCGAAGGTCATCAATACGAAAACCGAACATGGGCAGGCCCTGCTGATCTCCCGGTATCTCAAGGAGCAGTTGGCAGAGGGGAGATCCCTTGATGATGTTGCTGTCCTGTTCCGGGCCGCATACCATTCGTTTGAACTGGAAGCCGAATTGACCCGCCAGAATATCCCCTATGTGAAGTATGGAGGGTTCAAGTTTCTGGAGTCCGCCCACATCAAGGATTTCTTGGCCCACATGAGGGTCGTGGTGAACCGGGATGAGGCCATAAGCTGGATCCGGATACTCAGGCTTGTCAAAAATGTGGGCCTGGGGAAGAGTCAGGCTATCATTCAATGGATGAAGAAAGACCAGATTCCTCCCGACCAGATTGCCACATGGCCCGGGGCCGGGAAGCGGGAAGGGGGTCTCAGGGGTTTAGGTGCGCTTCTGGGTCATTTGATGGCCAAAGAGACCAGTCCAAGGAGGGCGGTCGCGCAGGTCATGGACTATTATCTCCCGATTCTAAAAGAAAAATTTGATGACTATCCGAGGCGGCAGAAAGAACTTGAGCAGTTGATTCCCATGGCCGAGCGTTACAAGAAGATGAGGGGATTCTTAGACGATCTGGTCCTGGATCCTCCGAACAGCTCTGCAGAGGTGGAACCCGGAGAAAAGGGGAAGGCCCTCACCCTGTCCACGGTCCATTCTGCCAAGGGACTCGAGTGGCCGGTGGTCTTCATTATCTGGGTCATGGAGGGCCGCTTCCCTTCCTCCATGGCATACAGAAACCCACTGGACTTAGAAGAAGAGCGCCGTCTCATGTATGTGGCGTCCACCCGGGCCAAAGACCAGTTGATCATCTCCTACCCGGGAGAAGAGTCGCCGCCCGTGTGGTCTTCTTACCATGGGGCCGGGAATGGTCTCTCTTCCTTTATCTCTGCCCTCCCGGGCGATCTGTTCTTACACGAATACGGCTCCATTCCGATGACGCCGGACGGAGCAGGCGGCCGGAAAAAAGGGATTGTGGATCGTTTCAAAAAAACAGACAGATCATCTCCTTTCTCTCAAGGCGAAAAGGTTCGGCATCCGGCATTCGGGACAGGCGTTGTCTCTAAGTTTGTGGCCGACAACAAGGTGGAGGTGTTTTTCAAGAAGGCCGGCCGGAAACTCCTTCACCTGGAATATACCACCTTGGAGAAGATCTGAAGGATTGATGATTGAAAAACCTGAAACCTGAAATTTGATGCATTCGTAAAAAGTCAAAATCTCGCGCAAAGGCGCAAAGCTTGCAAAGTTAACTTGTTAATATTAAAGGATCTTTTCTTGGCGTTCTTGGCGTCTTTGCGAGAAAGCATACTTTTTACGGGACCATCAAACTTGGAGCTCTTAACCTTATGAATGATCACCAACCGCTCACATATATGAACCTATGAAAAATCAAAAAACAACATACCGGGACGCAATCAGCTACCTCTACAGCCTTCAGAAATATGGTATCAAATTCGGGCTTTCAAAGACCGAGAACCTGCTGAAGGCATTTGGGGATCCCCATAAGGGGCAGAGATATATCCACATTGCGGGGACCAATGGCAAGGGTTCGGTGGCTGCCTTTATCGGGAGCATCCTGAAAGCGGCGGGCCTGAAGGTGGGGTTCTATTCCTCACCCCATCTGGTCCGGTTCAGCGAACGCTTCAGGATAAATGGGGAGGAGATGGGGCGGGATACGGCCGCGGGACTGATTGAGGAGTTGCGCAGGGCCTTCGCGCCCGAGGCCCCCCCGACCTTTTTCGAGGCGACCACGGCCATGGCCCTCATCTATTTTGCCCGGGAAAATACGGACCTGGCCATTATGGAGGTGGGCATGGGAGGTCGTCTCGATGCCACCAACGTGATTACGCCGCTGGTTTCCGGGATCACCAACATTTCCATGGAACATCAGGATTTTCTTGGAAACCGCCTCGTGGATATTGCCAAGGAAAAGGGGGGTATTATCAAGAAAGGGGTTGATGTGGTCACGGCCGCTGCTCAGCCCTCTGTCATAAGGGCACTGGAGGCCATTGCCGCGGAAAGGGTCGCCCCTTTGTGGCGGGTGGGAAGAGATATGAGATATCGAACTACCGCATCCGGCTTTCACTACACGGGTGTGGGGCTCAGGATGAAGGGGCTCCGTCTCGGCCTGACGGGCATGCTGCAGGCCCGGAATGCAGCCCTCGCATTGGGAATTATCGAAAGACTGGGCCAGAAGGGGGTCTCTGTCTCTGAGGAAGACATCCGGAAGGGATTGCAGAACACTGCCTGGCCGGGGCGGATGCAGATTGTGGGGACGAATCCGACCATTCTGTTGGACGGGGCGCACAACCCCGCGGCATTACGGGTGCTGGCCCGTTCCATAAGGGCCGGCTTCGAATACAGGCGACTGGTCCTGGTGATCGGGGTGATGGCCGACAAGGCGATCGGAGAGATGATGCGGGCCATTGTCCCCTTTGCCGACTATCTGATCTGCACAAGGCCTGTTTACTCGAGGGCGGCAGAGCCCGAGGTCCTGATGGCAAAGGCCGCCCCTTTTGGAAAACCCTCTGAGATAGTGCCTTTGCTGACCGATGCCCTTGACAGGGCCACCCGGATGGCCGATCCCCGAGACCTGGTCGTGGTCTGCGGCTCTCTCTTTACCGTGGGTGAGGCCCTGACCTTTTTTGATCCTGAGGCGTACAGCCCGGACGATCGGGACTGACTTTTTTTCGATTCCAGCCCCTCACGGCCGGAAGCCCACGGGCGCATTGATTCAAGAAATCAAATGCCATATATCACCTGTACCCAAAAGAAATCCCGGCACAAGGTCAATATCGCCGTCTGCGAACGATGCAAAGGGATGCAATGTCACGATTACCGAAACTATATCCAACCGTCGCTGTTTCCGTCTTTTATCCAGGATAACTCCTCTAAAAGGCCGGTTAAGAGAAAGAGGGTCAAGGTCATGTCCCTCCCGGATAAACCGGAGCAATTATCGTTTATATGAATAATTGGATGAACGATAAAATGATACCTTTTTTAGTCCTGCGGAAAACGGGTTATGAGATCTTCAGGAGAGAGATAAGAAATGGCCAAAGCCATCATGTTTTTGGGTACCGGCAGCGATGTGGGCAAATCCATCGTCACAGCGGCATTCTGTCGGATAGCCAAGAGAAGGGGTTTCAAGGTCGCCCCCTTTAAGGCCCAGAACATGTCCAACAATTCCTTTGTTACTGTAGAAGGGGGTGAGATCGGGCGTGCACAGGTTGTCCAGGCCGAGGCTGCCGGCCTCCTTCCCTCGGTCCACATGAACCCTGTTCTTCTGAAACCTTCATCCCACATGGGCTCCCAGGTGATCCTCCAGGGAAAGGTCTTTGGAACCATGGATGCCCTGAATCATTACGATGTAAGACCGAGGCTCAAAGAAGTGGTCATGGAATCATACAACAGGCTTTCCCGGGAGTATGATCTTATCGTAATGGAAGGGGCCGGAAGTTGCTGTGAGATGAACCTGAAGCAGGATGACCTGGTAAATTTTCCAATGGCCCGTGAGGTAGGTGCCTCCTGTATTCTGATCGGAGACATAGACAGGGGAGGGGTCTTTGCACAGATCATCGGAAGCTTTCATCTTATGACCCGAAAAGAGAGGGAAATCACCATCGGATTCCTCATAAACAAATTCCGTGGAGACCCGCGGCTCTTTGTGTCGGGGATTGAATACATAGAGGAGAAAACGGGTAAACCGGGGTTTGGCCTGATCCCGTTTTATACCGATATCCTCATTGATCCCGAAGACTCGGTGGTGGTCCAGGAGGATAAACGCATAATAAAACCGATAGGCCCCAGGACGGTAAATATTGCCGTTTTAAAGCTGGGTGCCATCTCCAATTTCACCGATATGGAAGGACTTGAAAGAGAAAAGGATGTGGTCGTAAATTACCTTTTCAGACCCCATGAACTTTCCCCTGAATATGACTGTCTTATTCTTCCAGGGACCAAAAACGCTATGGAAGACGCCTTCTGGCTAAGCCGCTTCGGGTGGAAAAGGGAAATCGTTCAATTTGTGGGAAGAGGGGGGAGGGTCCTTGGGATCTGTGGGGGATATCAGCTCTTGGGTGAGACAGTCAGGGATCCCCTGGGGGTGGAATCGGATAAAAAGGTGGCTCGGGGTCTCGGTATTCTTCCCGTGGAGACAATCCTTGAAGGAGAAAAGGTGGTGAGAAAGGTGACCGGGACCTCTTTGATAAACAAGAAAAGGGTCAGCGGCTATGAGATCCACATGGGCAAAACCCGGATCTTGAGAAGAGAGGGCGCGCCCCTTTTGCGGATCCACGAGCCTGGAAAACGCCGGGTCTGGGAAGACGGGTGGGCCTTGAATGAAGGGCATATTGCGGGGACCTATGTCCACGGTATCCTGGATTCCCCCGGATTCAGAGGGGACTTCCTCAACCGGATCAGGCGGGCCAAAGGGCTCAAGGAACGATCCCCTAAGCCGGGCAGGCTGGCCCGTTTTCACCAGTATGACAGACTTGCCGACCATTTTGAGACCCACTGCAAGATAGGTGAAATCCTGGCGTGCCTGTGAAAATCCCAGCCGTCTGTATAGCAGGGACCCACGGCGATTGCCGCAAAAGCACCGCTTCCTTAAGGATAATGTCCGACCTGATAAATAGGGGATCCCCGTGGGAACCCTGGCACAGGCGGTTGTCTTCTTCCTATTTTGATAGGAAGTGGGGCCGTGACTGTATGCGCAGAACAGGGAATTCTGGGAGAAATTCAAGGCGGAGAAGTGAACAGGAAATCCTG
>CAZACO010000104.1:0-9590 GCA_964483185.1 uncultured Desulfobacteraceae bacterium | reverse complement strand
CAAGCCCGGCAATAAAGATCCTGGTTCCCCTCTCTCAGGAGAGGGTTGAGATCGTCGGGATGTCAAGAGAGCCTCTACCCCATCTGGTGCAGCAGGCAGTGCTTCGCGTAAAGGAGGTGTTGGAGCATGTGTGAATCCAATGCGTATCTTGCCAAAGGAGATGAGGAGATGTTGATCATGGAATCCGTAGAGAGGATGGAGCCGGATGGTGACAATGTCTGGCGACTGGTGGATCTCTACGGAGATCAGAAGACCGTGAAATACCGGATCAAGCGGATGAACCTGGTCGACCACAGGATCATATTCGAAGCATAAGGCCTCGGATACTGCCCTGGCTCAATCCTATTGCATTTTTTTTCTTGCAGGTAAAGACGGCCCTAAACTCTCTCCTCCAGGGCCTGATAGAACCATGGCCGTTTGGTCCGTCCGGGCGAAACGGCCTTGGCTCTCATTTGGCGGCGGACGCAAGAACATCCCGACACGGAATACCCGGAAGTGAAGCAGAGAACAACGTTTTATCTGGACCTTGAATCCTTGGCCATGTCAGGTGCATTTCTTGCCAGGAGTCTGAAGAGATGCAGCCAGGGCGTCAAAGGTTATCAACAGGATGCCGTCTGACACAAGAAGCCGGCGAGGTTTAGCCTCCTGCTTCAACGGAAATCAGCCCATCCTGATAGGTGCGGGTGATCCAGGGTTCGCCATTTTTCCTCTCGATTCGACCGGAGGTCTCCAGGGCCTTTTCCAGTTCGCAAACCTCGGGGTCTGTGAAACCCTGGGCCGACCGAAACATCTCCAGTTGAAGATTAAGAGGCAAGGCATAGTCGCGGGAAAAGATACGGGCCGTTGCATCGAGTCCCATCTCCTTCAAGACCTCCAGCAGCAGTCGATGGTCGGGCGGCTGGGCCTCTTTTCCCCGAATCTCGCGGATCACATCCTGAAGGTCATGCCCTGCCAGGTGGACCAGAAAGACGCGTCGCCGGGCCAGTTGGTGCATTTTTGATACGGCATCCACAATGCCCGGCATGAAAAGACAGTAACTTGCCACAACGATGTCGTGACGTCCCGCCTCTTCAAGACCCATGGAATTCCAGTCTTTCTGGATCACCGAGATATTGATGATTCCATCGGATGCCGCAGCCCGCTTCAATCGGCTGCATTGGGCCGATGAAGGTTCCACGGCCGTCACCCATCCGGCCTGTCTCGCCAAGGGAAGGGTGAAGCTGCCGCTTCCGGCCCCGATATCGAGGACTATCTGACTGCCCTCCACCGCGTCGAGCACATGCTGAAGCAGCGGACCCGGAAAGTTGGTGTACTGCATGTAGACCTCCCAGATATGGAGTCCATTCCAGAAGGCCACAGAATCAGGATCGGCGCCCCTTTCCTGGCGCATGCGCCGCCACCGGTCCATCTGTCGTTCCCAGACCTGTGCATGGCCGGAGGAATGTTCATCATTTGTCTTCATGTTCAGGGACATCTTTTCCCCCCTGCAACGCCCGGACCTGCCCGTCGGAAAAGCGAGTCAGTTTTCCATCTGTCAGAACCATCCTCTGAGTGCTGACGTGCCGAATCAGATCCAGGCTGTGGCTGATGAAGAGATAGGCCACTCCGGTCTTTTTCTGAATCTCCTGTAGGAGCCGGATGACCTGGGCCTGGGTGATGGCATCCAGCATGCTGGTCGGTTCATCCAGAATCACCACCTCCGGATCCAGGCTCATGGCCCGTGCGATAACCAGACGCTGCAATTCGCCGCCGCTGAGCTGATGGGGACGCAGATCAAGGACCCGCGCATACAGGCCCACCTGGCGCAGCCCAGCCTCAACCTCCCCCGGCCTCACGGGCAGCCCGTGGATGCGATACGGTTCCAGCATACTCCGGCCCAGGCTCCACCGGGGATTGAAGGCGGTTTCAGGATGCTGCCATACGATCTGGATGCGTCTATGGGTCTCCTTTGACACGGCCTTTTCACGGGGCCAGACAGACATCTCTTTCAGCCGGACCTCTCCCCGGTCCGGCGCCACCAGCCCGGCCAGGATGAGGGCCAGCGTGGTCTTGCCGGCTCCGCTGGGTCCAGAGATCCCCAGAGTCTCCCCCTGATTCAGGGAGATGTCCACCCCGTCCAGGACCGTGAAACGCCCAGTTTTCCGTTTTCCCCTCGCAAATGCCTTATAAAGATGATGTACCTTAAAGAGCATAACGCCAGCATCTCACCCAGTGGCCTCCCCTGTCCACCAGGGGCGGCACAGTATGACACCTTGAAGAAGTGTTGCTGCATCGTCCGGCAAACGAGCACCCCGGGGCCTGAGATGGCGCGTCTTCCGACGAAGCCAGGACCTGAAGCCCATGACAGGGCTGGGCCTTCAGGAGGGCCTCTGAATAGGCATGGAGGGGTCCATCAAAGAAATCCCTGGATGGGGAGACCTCCACAATCCGTGAATCGAGCATCACAACCACCTGGTGGGCAAATCGTTCCGCAAACTGAAGGTCATGGGTCACGGCCACAAGGGTCTTGTCGTCCATCTCCGTCAGGATATGAAGGAGGGCATCCCGGTTCGCGGGATCCAGCCCCTTGGTCGGTTCATCCAACAGGATCAAGGAGGCCCCTGAAGCCAGCCCCATGGCCACCAGGGCCCGCTGAATCATGCCCCCGCTGTAGCGATGGGGATAATCGCGGCTGCGCCTTTCGGCCTCGGGAATTTTGGTCTTGTCGAGCATTTGAACCGCCCTTTCCATAGCCGCAGCCCTAGATATTCTCTGATGGGCCCTTGCCTGCTCAGCCACCTGGTATCCGACCGTCAGCAGCGGATTGAGAGCGCTCCCTGTGCCCTGGGAAACATAGGCGATGTCCCGGCCCCTCACTTTTCGAAATGACTTCTCAGGGATCCGCGCCAAGTCCATATCCTTCCATCGAATATGGCCTGAAATCACGGCATTCGATGGAAGAAGACCCATCAGGGCCAGCAACAGGACGCTTTTGCCACTGCCGGTCTGGCCGATCACCGCCATTCGTTCCCCCATCACAACGGTCAGGTCAAAACGGTCGATGGCGCGGAACAGGGTGTGGTCCGGTTTCATGAAGTCCACAGACAGGTGTCTTACGCAGAGGATCTCTTTTGAGGGATTTTTGTGGTCATCCGAACCAGGCGACAGCAGAACGGGCTTGCCGAACGCGGGACGTTCATCGTCCGGATCCAGGAGGCTTTGCCCCACCAGGGTCAGGGAGAGAACCGTTGCCGATATGCAGACAATGGGGGGAAGATACCACCAGTAAGAGCCATTCAAAAGCCCCCCGCTGGTAAAGGCATCATGGAGCATGGCGCCCCAGCTTCTGTAATGGGGGTCCCCCAGGCCCAGGAAACTCACCCCGGCCTCGGCAACCATGGCGGACGCGGCCGCCAGGGTCCCCTTGGCAAGAACCAGCGGATAGATGTTGGGGAGGATGTGTCGGAACATGATGGCGATGTTTCCGGCCCCCATGGCCTCGGCGCTTCGGATGAAGTTGTTCTGGCGCACCTGCCGGACGTTGGCGCGGACCACACGGGCCGTGGCCGGCCAGGCCGTAAGGCCGATCACCAGTGCAATCCCTGTCAGCCCCGAATTCAGGTATGCGGCCAGGAGGATGATGAGCGGCAGCCCGGGGAGGAGCAGAAATACATCTGTCATGCGCATGAGCCACTCATCCCAGAGGCCCCGGAGATACCCTGCGGCCAGTCCTACCAGAACCCCAAGGGATGTGGCCACCAGAGATGCCAGCAGGGCTGCGCCCAGAGAAATGCGGGCTCCATACACCAGCTCGCTCAACAGGTCCTGGCCGATCCCGTCCGTTCCCAGGAGGTGCGTCGGTCCTGGTCCCATATAGGGCCGATCGAGCTCCCCTGGAGCCGCAGGGACCAGCAGGCCCGGGACAGCGGCAGCTATGCACAGGAGTCCAATGACAATAACCGGCGCCACGCCGGCAGGGAGTTTACGCAGAAGCAGCGTCATCTCTCACCCTGGGGTCAATGAACGTGGAGAAGAGATCGGCCATGATGTTGGCCCCGATCACCGCAAGCGCAAGGATCAGAAAACAGCCGGACAGGACCGGGTAATCCCTGGCCAGCACCGCCTCATACATGAGCGTGCCCATCCCCTGCCATGAAAAGACCACTTCCACCAGGAGGGCGCCGGCCGCGATAAAGCCGAAGTTGATGGCCACGGCCGCGACAAAGGGCGACAGGGCATTGAGAAGGACGTGGCGCAGCATCACGGTTCGGGGCTTGAGGCCCTTGGACACGGCCGTGACCACATAATCTTCCACAAAGGCCTGACGGACGGCGCCTCGCATGATGATAGCAAGATAGGCCGTATTGTGGAGCACCAGAACGGACAGGGGGAGAGTCAGATGCCGCAAGACATCCCCTGCAGAAGCATGGCCTGCTTGTGAGGACCCGGTCATACCCCCCAGCGGCAGTATGTCGGTTGAAAAGGCAAACACGAGCAGAAGGAGAAAGGCCAGGCAGTATGCGGGGGTGGCATAGACTGTGAGACACAGGGGGGTCAGGACCCCGTCCACCGGATTCTTTCCGGGGCGACCGGTTACACAACCCAGGAACAGCCCGAATGCCGCAGAGAGACACACGGCAGGGATCAGGAGAAGCAGGGTCCATTTGAGCCGGTAGAAAAGGATCTTGGAAACGGGTCTGCCATATTGAAACGACCAGCCCAGGCGGAATCTGAAAATATCGGCCATGGTGGTCAGGTACCGCTCAACCATCGGCCTGTTCAACCCGTACCTGGCCCTCAGCTCTGTGAGGGCAAGGGGATTTCTCGTCTGCAGGTGGACATAGGCCTCTTCTCCCAGCAGGTGCACCAAGGGATCGCCCGGCAGGAACTGGACAATCAGGAAGTTCAGGCTCAACACAAAGACAATGCTCAGCAGATAGCGGGATATTCTTCCCCGTGACATTACTATAGCCTTCAAGGAAAAGTTTTTAGTTTATCGACAATCACAAACTCTATAGCGCCTATTTCGCCTCTATCAGTGCGGATTCTGGAGGTTCGAGTGCGGCCCAGGAAAAACGGTTGGCCAGCCCCCCTTCCAGTTGATTGATATTGAATCCCCGCCAGTCTCGTGCATAGGGAAATACGCTTCTCCCCCAACACAGGGCTACTGCCGGCAGGTGCTCAGCATAATATGCCTGCATCTGGAGGTAAAGGGTTTCAAGCACCGTGGAATCGGTCGTCGCCAGTATCCGGTCGCAGAGATGAGAGAACCGCACGTCCTTGAGACGGCACATATTGACGCTGCCGGCCGTCCTGGAATCAAAGTAGCCGCTGCCGCAACCGGCATGCATCATCATGCCCCATGGCGTGGTCCGAAAGAGGACCACGTCGTAATCCCCTTCCTTGAGAAAGGCAAGATAGGTGGAAAGATCCGCGGACCGAATCTTCAGCCCGATGCCGAGCTTCCCCAGATCGCGTGCCAGCAGCTTGACGATCTGTCCCTCGCCCCACAGGTCGGACCGGACCAGAAGTGTAAGGATCACAGGGTCACCGTCAGCGGTTTTCACTATCCCGCCCTTGTCTTCGCGCACAAACCCTTGGGAAGAAAGGAGCGCCCTCCCTTTCCCCACATCCTGCGACCACGAGGCCAAGCCCGCGTAAAAGGGAAAAGAGGGGGGAACCAGACCCGCGGATGGGATCATGCCCTTGCCGTTCATGAGGCAGGCATTCATCTGAGGATAATCAATGGCCAGGGCAACGGCCTCTCGCACCGCCAGTGAGCGGACCAGAGGGCGCTCCAGGTTGAATCCCAGCACCGCCGGGACCCCCATGGACATTGTCTCCAGACAGGACAAGCGGGGTTGGCTTTCAAGTTTTTCCACATAGGGGGCGGGCATGCCGGCGGCGTACTGGTAGTAGAGGTCCACCTGTCCTCTGATCATATCCAGGGCCAGAAGGTCCATGGCGCCATACGTTCGGTAATTCACCTGTGCCGTCCTTGGGACCTGGCCGTAGTACCCGGTATTGGATTGAAAGCGGATGAGCCCTGAACTCCGATCAAATCCCTCGAATCGATAGGGGCCGCATCCCACGGTAATCCCCGGAGACTGGGTCTGATAAGGATCTAAAATCGTTTCCCAGATATGGCGCGGCAGTATTCTGACCACAAAACCGGCATTGATGAGAAAACGGCTGTACGGTCTTTTTAGTCTGAAGGTGACCCGGTTGGCGTCAGTTTCTATCTTGTCGATGATGTCGCTGACCCAGCCCCCTGAGACATGGTGTTTTGCAATGTACTTGAAGGTGAAGGCGACGTCATCGGGCGTGACCGGTCGTCCGTCGTGCCACCGGGCATTCGGAACCAGATCGAAGGTCCAGACCCTGCCTTCCGTGTCGGAACTGAATTTGACAGCCAGTTGGGGGACAGGGTTGAGGCCCTCATCGAATCTGACCAGCGAATCGTGGGTCATGAGCATGGCCAGGATGTTGTAGTAATAGTCGGCCACTGGATTGGCCTGTTTGATGGACATGGTCGTGCCGATCCTCAGGGGTTTGGATCCACCCGCTTGACAGCCGTTTTCCCCTTTGGAGGTGCAAGCGAACAGTGAAGCCAACATCAGGATAAGCAGACCCCCGATGATCATCCTCTCCCGGCCCCTTAGGAGAAGGAGAGGATGATCTGTCGGCCGGGGCCCGCTAAAAGTAGAACTTGGTCTCACCGAAAAAGACCGTTCCCGGATCTTCATACATGTAGAAGGTCCGATAGTTGGTATTGAAGAGATTGTCCACACTAAGGGATAGATCCATCTTCTTCAAAAACCGCCAGTTAAGGGCAATATGCTTGGTGCCCTTGAAATCCACCACAAAGGAGGCCGGCATGGACTGCCGTTCGCCGGAGCTGGTGTATTCCACATTGTCATCATTTGTCTGCTGCTCGCTCATATACCTTCCAAACACGCTTAACTCAAGACTCTCCGGCAGCGTGAAGGTCACCCCGGCATTGGCCTTGTGCCGTGGGCTAAAGGGAAGGTCGTTCCCCTCCTGGTAAGGTTTGGCCGGGTTCTTGTCTATGGTGGCCGGGTTCCAGGTGTAATTGGCCGTAAAGGACCAGTTCTGATTGAGTTGATAAAGGAAGTCCACCTCCACGCCGTAGGACTTGCTCCGACCGATATTCTCGTTGATCCAGACATTGCTGGCATTAAACCAGGAGATGATCTTGTCGTCCGTATAGCTGTAGAACCCGGTGACCTTGGCCTGGAACCGTTCGGCGAACCAGCGCTCCACGCCCAGTTCCCAAGACCGGGTGGTCTCGGGTTTCAGGTCGGGGTTGGGTTCTCTGGGGTTCCCCCCGGACGTCCGATCGTCATAGAGCTGCTCCGAGGACGGCGGGAGGAAGCCAACGGCGAAATTGGCCCAGACGGCCGTTGTGTCCGGGAAATTGTACTTGGCCCCGATCTTGGGGCTCCAGTTGCTTTCAGTCCGGTCCGCAGGGTTAGGCGTCTTGAAGTTGTAGAACTGGTTGTCATAGTTTTCCCAGTGGTCGAACCGCAGGCCTAAGGTAACGGCCAGGGGATCGATGGGCTTCCACACGTCCTGCAGATAGCCGGCCAGGGTCCGGACCTTGTATTTGTTGTCCCCGATGGACGAGCCATTGGGTTTCTTGTATTTCTGGTCCGTATCCTGATGGTTAGCGAAGAAGCCCGCAGTCAGGGCGTTTCCCCAGCCCAGTTTCGTGGTCAGTTCCAGCTCAAGGGGGATTTCGCTGTAGATCATGTCGCGCTTCTGTTTGAGCTGGTAATTGGTCCCTCCGTTGTCATAGAGGTGGAGCAAATCGTCGTAGCGAAAACCCACGTAGCCCTTGAAGAAAAACCTCTCGCCAAAGGGCTGATCCAGCATTAGGGTCGTGAAATTACGGTCCCAGTCACCCCCCACATTGGGCCGACCCCGGGTGTAGTCGTCATGGAAGAAATTGTACAGAAAGGAGAGTTTCCCCTTCTGGGGAAGATCATAACTGGCCGTAAGGGAGGCGGCCCATTTGGCATAGGAACAGTCCTCGATCATGTGGACGCTGGGGTTGACGTTGTTCTTGACAATGTTGGTGCCGTCGGATGCCTCCTTATAGGCGGCCAGAGAATAGTGGAACTTGTCAATAGTTCCATTGGATGCGCCGTTGATCCGCCAGGTGTTAAAGGTGCCGTAGCCGCCGCCCACATTCGATTCGATCCCCTCGCCTCCCTGTCGGGTGATGATGTTGACCACCCCGCCTGTGGCATTGGCCCCATAAAGGGCCGAGGCCGGCCCTCGCATGATCTCCACCCGCTCTACATTCTCCGGCGGGATGGCCTGGGTGATCTCCCAGTTGGTTGGGACGCCGTTGATGAGGACCACTGTCCCGTCGCTCGTAGCCCCCCGAATATTGATATAGGCTGGGAACGGGGCATAAGCCCGTCGCAGCGTAATCCCGGAAATGGATCGGAGGGCATCCCCGATATCCCCGTTGGGCAGGTTCTGGGCCGCGAGTTCTTCACCGGTGATCACGGTCATGGACGCCGGGACATCCTTTATGGAAGTCTCATACTTGGTGGCCGTGACCACGATCTCATCCATCTGAACGGGCTTTTCCTCTTCGGAAGCAAATTTCTTTGGCACGTTTTCCTTTTCCATGGGAGTAGCTTCCTCCCCCCAGGCAACTCCAAAGAAACATAGACAGCAAACCAGCAACAGTGAAACCATAATTCGTTCAATTTTCATTTTATCCTTCCTCCTCTTTTCCTCAAATGAAAAAATGATGAATCGCCCTGTGGCCCGCTTCTGCCAGCCGGCTTTGGTTTGAGACAGGGTACACAAAAAAAGCCAGGAAGACCCCCCCGGAATTCACTCCGGATAAGCCTTCCTGGCTTTCCAATGGCAAAAAAGTGGATATGGACTTACAATCAAAAGCGCAATTTCGTATCACGCCGTGACTTCGAGTTCGGCAGCTTTACTACATATTTAAACCCTGTGTCAAGGCCAAAATGCCTCTGAACAGCGAAATAGCTGGGCACTCTGGACTATCAAGGACACGGTGCTGGACCCAACCCTGCTCCAGATGGCAGCGCCTCAGCGCATCTACGATCTGTATCGAGAGATCATCCTTCAGGGAAAGGAGGCGGCCGGCGCATTTGTCATGACCCCGGGATTCGGCATACCCGCCACTGCGCCGCCGAACAACGTCTTTGCCATGACCAAGGCGGTATAGGACGCCATGTGGTAACGGTATAGAGTCCTTTTCAACCCCGTTGATAATCGAAAGTCGAAGTGGGCCTTCAGGCGCGATGGTTATCCGCTTTCGCTGCAAAGGATGGCCGCTCCAAGGGCCCCCACCATCTGCGGTTTCTCAGGTACCAGCACATTGACCCCAAGCGCTTGTTCCAATAAATGCCGCATGCACGGATTCCGCGCGGCGCCGCCGGCAAAAAGGATCGGCTCTTTGACGGAAACTCGTTTCAGCATGCTGACGGCCCGTCGAACCACAGATCTGTGGAGTCCCAAGGCAATATCCTGCCGGGCCTCTCCCCTGGCCACTAAAGAAGTTACCTCGGACTCTGCAAACACGGTGCACATGCTGCTGA
>CAZACO010000103.1:0-9593 GCA_964483185.1 uncultured Desulfobacteraceae bacterium | reverse complement strand
CTGAAAGGACAAACCCCGCTAATCCCATATTAAGAAAAGCTAACTCATTCTGTAGAAAATCCAGCCGGATAGGACTTTTATCTAAAGGTAATACGCTGAAATTGTAAAGGTAGACAACAATCAAGGCCGCTAACAACAGCAATTGAGACCACTGGGTATTATCCCTGAAAAAAACCCGGATGTCCTTGCTGATGATGGATGCCAGGTCCCTCCCAAACGGCCTTGAGATCCATGTAATCAGAAAGTCAAGGAGCCGCCGCCCGCCAGCACGCCGCTTCTTGGCCTCCTGGGATTTTGAAAAGCCGTCAAAATAGATGAAGCGAGCCGTCCAGATATTGATAACCGTTGCCGATGCAGCCGTGGTCCAGGTGAGGACAATTTCAAAGACACGGCCGCTCCCTTGAGACCGGTTCAGACTGTCCCACAGGGTCTCGGTTATCCAGCGGGTGGGAAGAAAGGGGGAATCAGGCGTCTTCAGGGCGCTTAGGTACTGAGCGACACTGAAGAAGGCCTCGGGGTTCACGAGCCGCTCCGGCCTGAGAAATCGAAACAGGAGGTAGAGTGCCACTACCATCAGTATGGACAGGAGGAGTATAATGTCCTTGGTCCGCTGGGCTGGAAAGATATGAACCAGCACCATGGTCATGAAAATCCCGGTACCGCACGCAATAATCGCCATCGCCACGGTCATGTGAACGAGAGAAAAATAGAAATCCGGCCCGGGCCTGTACACATATCCGTAGGCCAACAAAACGGGCAGCGCAAAGATAATGACCATCCACGAGCTGTCGACAAAGGTATGGATAGATCTGGATATGAAAAGCGTCTCCACAGACA
Organism: uncultured Desulfobacteraceae bacterium; assembly: GCA_964483185.1. Classification (GTDB taxonomy): domain Bacteria; phylum Desulfobacterota; class DSM-4660; order Desulfatiglandales; family Desulfatiglandaceae; genus CAZACO01. Next base: position 8,756 of record CAZACO010000103.1, on the reverse strand, counting down.
CCGGCATTGAATGGCAGAGTTCAAGGTCCTTGGAGAGATAGAGATTGGAAAGTGCGGTGATAATGCTGCTGAAAATGAGAAGGGAAAAAAAGGTGAGGAGTACCATGGAGAGGAGCTGTCGCGCCAAGAGATCGCCGATCATCTCAACAGACTGAAAGTAAATCAAGACACGACACGAGACAGCGAACATCCCCCCGCAAAAGGCACACCCCAACCCACCCATAATCCAGGCCCTTTTCTTTGCAGGACCCTCCGAACGGGTCATCTGGTTTTTCAGGCCCTGGAGTCTGGGCTGAATAAGGCGAAAAAAGCCTTGCACGAGCGGTTCCTTTGTTTGAAATTGGAAATTGGAAATTCCTATTCTCTCAATAACTCCGGGTCAGGGAATTCCTTCAGAAAGGAATATATCCCCTAGACGCCTCTTTGACGGCGCAGTAGTCTCTAAGTGGCCCATCTCGTTTGAAATGCGACTGAGCTGGTCATGGGTAAGTCTTTTGCTTGCGCCTGCTCAGCGCGTATCATTGAAAGGGATTAGCAGTAGGCAACGCCGATCCCTCTGATATTCCTTTCCGAAGGAACCCCCTGGCCCTGCGTCTGTGGCTATGGAACGCCGCCTGATTCTTTGAGAGGGTACTACAGAGGTTCCGGATTGATTGAGATGCTACGGAAATCCCATATGATCTTCAGAGATCTATGGGACTTGAGCCTGGATGTTCGATTCAGCAGATCCTTTGTTCCCTGGCTCACGCCGCTTCAATTGGAACACGCACTCCGCTAATCAAACTTTAGGCATTTTAGCCCACTTTAGGCATTTTAGGCACTTGCGTCGGCAATTCCTTTCGCTTGTGTCAGCTTTAAAAAAATCTCTTCTAAATTCCCGTCCATCCCGGCCCGCTCTCTCAGTTCCCCGGCAGTCCCATGCGCAATGATTCTCCCTGCCTGGATAATGGCAATCTCCTCACACACTTCTTCGGCAACCTCCAAGGAATGTGTGGACATGAAGAGGGTGGTCCCGTTTTCGGCCTGATCTCTGAATATGTCCTTGACAAGCCTCGCCCCCTTCGGGTCAAGTCCCACCATCGGCTCGTCAACGATAAGAACCTTTGGCTGGTGCACGAGGGCCGCACACATGACCAGACGCTGCTTCATACCGTGGGAATAGCTCTCGATCAATTCGTCCTCCCAGTGCCTCAGCTCAAAAAGCGCCAGGAGATCCTCGATCCTTTGTTTTAAAAAAGGTGTGTGGTCGAGACCGTAAAGGCCTGCCACGAAATGGAGGAACTCCAGCCCTGTCAACTTCTCATACATGAACGGCCTGTCCGGGATAAACCCGATACACTGCTTGACGGCCGAGGGCGATGTGGCCAGGTCGTATCCATTGATGACGATCTGCCCCTCCGTAGGCTTCAGGACCCCGGCCATCATCTTGATCGTCGTGGTCTTTCCTGCGCCGTTGGGGCCCAAAAATCCGAATCGGGTACCTTTCTTTACCTCCAGGCTGATCCGGTCAACAGCCCGGAGCCCCCTGTAGAGCTTAGTCAGATGAATCAGTTTGATCATATCCGTAATCTACAATATTAAGGTTGAGCTTTCCGATGAGTGCAATGATGTCCGCCTGTCGCTCAAGGCCGCCCTGGATCAATGTAAGGTGGGTGGCGTCGGTCGGCATCTGATTGAGGATTGCATCCATAGATATCCATCTGCCAACATACGCTTCTGTCCACGCATGATAAAAAAACCGGCCATTGGCGTAAACAAGACCCACACACTCACGCGCCGGTATTTTTGATGCCCGCAACAGGGCCGTCAGCAGCACCGCATGCTCATTACAGTCTCCTGCCCTTGTCTTCAGGACCTCCACGGCACTCGGAACACTCAAGACAGGTCTCTTTTCCACATGACTGTAGACCCATGCCATCAGCTTTCTGGCCGCGGTTACAGGATCTCTCGTGTCTCCGACTATTTCACTGGCCCGTTCCATGATCGCCCTGTCATCGCTCTGGATGTTGAATCCCGGGCCGAGATAGGGGTCCATTCCTCCTGGCACATCCGGGAACGGCAGCCTGTATGCGGACTTCAGAGGCTGCTTCTCCTGGATAATCTCCAAAATATCGCCCGCAAAACGCTGCCTTCCCCTGTTCAACAGGCCGGCATCGAAATGGGCCTTTTCCAAACCGTCAACCCTGAGCTTCAGATAGGTCAGCCTGTCCGCATGTTGCAGCTTTGGATTGACGTCTATGGAGGCCATCTCATAAAAATCATTTGACTTGCCCGCTTTCAGATCCAGGGGTGCAGTGGCAGCGCTCGACCGGATCAGCGTAAATCCCATGAAGCCTTTCTCCTTCAACACCTCTCCCGCCTCATCCACCCAGAATATCAGCTCCTGACCCCACATCTCTGTTTCCAAGCGGAATGTACGGTATTTGATACGATTGATGACAATGGACTCCCTCCCGGCCACTGTTACCTCGACGCCCTTCTGAGCCAGGGTCGACGGGTCAAAAATAAGAAATTTGAACGATTCTCCTGTCTTTAACGGCCGCCCCCTGAAAAACTGCGACATCCCGGAGCCGGTCACAGGGGGCCCGGCCAACTCAATCGTATGGGTCTTCTTTCGGGTCCCCTCGCCGGTCTCTATCAGCACCGATCGGCCTTCCACTTTTCCCGAGGCCTGGAACCGGACAATCCCGGAGTCGATTCTGAGGGTAAAACGCTTCAACCGAAATCCATGATCTACAATAGACCGGAGGGTCGTTCGCATGACGCTCGGCTGGCCCATGAGGTTCAGGTTCAGTACAATCTCTTCCCATATGAGGTAGTCGTCTCCAAGGGGATTTATCTGGGTCATGGAATAGCCGACCTTCGAATCTCTGAGAAAGATCTCCATCCAGTCACGCTTTGCCTCTTTGACGGCAGTTGTTTTAGATATTTCAATAGGTTCTTCAGAATTTGCAAAGTGGCTTCTTTGGATCAAAAGCCCGATCATCACCAACCAGAGGACAACCACAGCCCCCCCGATGCAGTTGAATATCTGTCTTTTGCAAAAGGGTTTCATCGTCAGAGGTCTCTGCCCATTCAAACGTCCTGGCCGGGTCACAAACCAAGGCCGCCTAAGAGGTCGCCGTGCTCATGGCGGACAAAATGACTGAACGGTTACAATTGGATAAAGCCATATGGTGATGAATCGCGAATTCAGGAATGAAAGTGAGGGATTACGAACTCAGGAATGAAGGAATTGGATGCCCTATTCGTCTTTAACCTCTGAATTCCTAATCCCCAAATTCGCGATGACCTGTAAAAAGGACTTTTTACAGGGTGCGGTTACATCTTGTACTTTCCGAAATCTTCCGGATTGAGGTTTTCCAGGATCTCCTGCCATTTCTTCCCTTTTTCCGATTTGTCTTGGGGTTCGGCCTTCAAGTCTATCTCGCCGGATTTGTTGATGACCTCCTGGGCCACAAAGATCGGGGCCTTCAGCCTGAGAGAAAGTGCAATCGCATCGCTCGGCCTGGCATCAATCGACATCTCTTTTCCACCAAATGTGAAATGGATAAGGGCATAATAGGTATTGTCCCTGAGGTCGCACACCTCTATCTTGCTGACCTTGACGTCCACCATTTCCATCATGTTTTTCAGCAGGTCATGGGTCATCGGCCTTGAAAATCTGACGCCTTCCAGTTCGCTGGCAATGGCAGTGGCCTCTAACAATCCGATCCATATGGGCAATGTCCCGTCACCGTCCACTTCCTTGAGGATGACAATAGGGCTGTTTGTGATCGGATCCACAGTCAGTCCGGATATAATCATAGGTATATACATAATCCCTCCCACTATCTATTCGGAACACATCCCTTTCGAGCATCTCTTTCGTAACTTCTCAAAAAGTCAGGGTGCTTGCTGTCACCAACCATCTAGGCGGAGTCCTTGAGAACGTACTGTCTTTATTCTTAACCATACAATTTCTTTTGTCAACCGCCATGAATCACCACCAATCGCCATGTTAGCCCGATGTCGCGAAAACAACCCATTTCTTGCGAAGCAACCATCCTATCGGAGCGTCAAACCTCGTTTGCCCATCGAATTCGTTCGACGCCATATCCACCATCCAAAATGAGACAGTAATTCCGATCGTAAAAAGACCTATGCAAATCGTAACGGTTCAAAGGTTCCGGGTCCACTGTTCAGAAATAACCAAACCCTGCTTCGTGCGCTTCGTATGCTTCGTGGTGAATAATCAACCCCAGTTGGAATTGCTGAAAATCAGAATTGTTACTTGCCAGAGATCCCCTGTCGTTGTAAAATCGAATCGTATTGAAAATTCATAGCGAGCGCATTCTCTGTTGCTTGCGGTCCCGCTTGCAGCGGGATTAGCGAGCGAACTGTAAAATGTAAAAAATTTTCCTTAAATTTGGGAGATTCCCCGTCCCGCTGCTCAAGCGGGACTGCGGGGTTCTTTAATTCAGGGAAATTGGAGACCGGCAAATAACCTGCAACTGACAATCCGACATCGTGTCTGCCAGATATCTGCTTCCGGCACGGCATGAGCGTCGTCCTGAGGTAAAACATCATGCCAGATGAAAAACCTTTTTATCCATTCATTCTCGACCATAAGCCTTACCTCTTCCTGGACAGGCTGCTCTACCGGCTTTTCAAGCGCGTCCAGTTCAATAAAAACATGACAGAACCTTTGAAGCAGATGCACCGGCACGGGACCGTTGTATATGCGATCAAATACAGAGGACAGTTGGATTATCTTCTCTACCATTACCGCTTCCGCAAAAGCCGCCTCCCCTACCCCAAAATCGCCTTTGCCCTGAACATGTCCTTGGTTCTGCCCCTTTCGCAGCTCTTCAGGATCCTCAAATTTCACATTGCCTTCCTTTTCAGGCACGGCTCGCTGCCGGACCCCTATCGCACCGGTTTTCTTGAAGCGGCCATTGTCGAGGGAACCCCCTCGCTTCTCTGCCTGCTGGACCCCAAGGGATTTACCAGACACTTTATTCACGCGGAAAAGGACCCGCTTCAGTTCCTCATCGAAACACAGAAGAAGTCAGATCGGCCTATCTACCTGGTACCTCAGCTTATTCTCTACAAGAAAACCCCGGAAAAAGATCATCCGGGCCTCTTTGATATATTTTTTGGATTCAAAGACAAGCCCGGGGCAATCAGAAAGGTCATGCTCTTCTTCAGGCACAACCGCCAGGCCTTCATCGACTTCGGAACCCCTCTCGATTTAAAGAGCTACCTGGAGGGCCGTGACCCGGCTGATCTCCCGGAAGAGATCGCCGCTGAAGTGAGACAGATGCTCCTTGAAAGCATTGACCAGCAAAAGCGAGTGATCCTGGGACCTGTCATTAAGTCGAGACAGCAGTTCAAGGAAAAAGTACTTAAAGACCCAGGTGTTATCCATGCAATTCAAACCAAGTCATCTGGAAATTCAGCCCGGCTGAAGCGCGTGAGGAAGGAGGCTGCTGCCTACTTTGACGAAATCGCTGCCGATTACAATATCGCCTACATTCAATTTGCCAACATCGTAATGACGTGGCTCTGGAAGAAGATGTTTCAGGGTATTGACGTCAATCTGGATGAGCTGGCCACCGTAAGAGAATGTGGCAGGAAAGGCCCGGTCATCTATGTCCCGTCCCACAAGAGCCACATCGACTATCTGGTCCTCAACCATACCCTTTACCTGCACCACATGCATATACCCCGGATAGCGGCGGGCAGAAACCTGTCCTTCTGGCCGATGGGGCCTTTTTTCAGAAAATCAGGTGCCTTTTTCATTCGCAGGAGTTTCAAGGGCGCCCGGCTCTATGCAACCGTATTTACAAGATATATCAAGGCCCTCCTCGAGGAGCGGCATCCTCTGGAATTCTTTATTGAAGGGGGTCGCAGTCGGAGCGGCAAACTGGTCCTCCCCAAGATCGGATTTCTCTCTATCCTGATTCAGGCCTTCAAGGAAGGGTACTGCGACGATCTGGTGTTCGTTCCTGCTTCCATCACCTATGATCGCATCATTGAAGAACAGTCTTATCTCAAGGAACTGGGAGGGGGCCAGAAGAAAAAAGAGACCTTTCAACAGGTGATCGGGACCCGTCGTTTCCTGAAAAAAAAGTATGGAAAGGTCTATATCCGGTTCGGCCAACCCCTCTTGCTCAAGGATTATTTAGCCCGGAATGACCCGCAGGAAGACAACACTCATAAACGTCTGGCCTTTCATCTCATCCGCGCCATTAACCGTTCGAGCCTGGTGACTCCGATGGCGCTCCTGGCATCCGCCATCCTGACCAGGCATCGTCGTGGTTTTAATCTTCAGGAACTGACCGATACTGCCGGCACCCTCATGAATTTCCTTGAAAAATACCAGTTCCCCGTTGCCACAAGCCTGACTAAGTATGATAAGGCGGTCGAAGAGACCCTGTCCATCTTGATCAAGAGCAACGTGGTCAACGCCCTGGAGGACACGGACGGGTCAGAGGTCTTCTATTACGTGGATGATGAAAAAAAGAGGGAACTTGAATACTACAAAAACAGCATTGTTCATTGCTTCATCTCACACTCATTTGTCGCCCTTTCCCTCCTGACCGGAAAAGAGGAGGTAAAGACCGGCCAGGCGATCCTTGACGACTACGATTTCTTCAAAAAACTTTTCAGATATGAATTCATTTATGATGAAGGCGTCACCGTCCAGGAGAAAACAGATGAGGCGACCAGCTATTTTATGGAGGCCTCATGTATTGCCACAAGCGCTTCCGGTGATGGATACAGACTGACCAAACTCGGTTTTGATCGTTTGCCGATATGGGCGGCCTTTACAAAGACATTCCTCGAATCATACTGGATCGCGACACGCTCTGTTATCGCCAAGGAAAAAAGCGGGAAGAAAAAATCCGATTTATTGAAAAATATGAATTATTTAGGGCAGAGATTTCATAAATTGGGCGTCATAGAACACTTGGAAGCCGTCTCCCGGCTCAGCTTTGAGAATGCCGTCCGCGTCATCAACGAAGACATCCTCTCAGGTTCCAAAAAATCAGAAAAGGACCTTGGCCGGGCCAACGAAAGGCTGACCAGCTTCAGCCAGCGGCTGCACGACCTGTCCCATTACACTGAATAGCGCATTCAGTCCCCGATTTTCCCATTATGCAGCCTTTTCCAGTCTGACCGCACAGACCTTGAATTCCGGGATCTTGGCGATCGGGTCATGCGCGGGGTTGGTCAGGACATTGACGTTGCTTTCAATAAAGTGGAAGGGCATGAAGACGAGTCCCTGCTGGACCTTGTCGGTAACCGCGGTCTTGGCCGTAATGGCGCCACGACGGGAGGTCACCGTGACCCTGTCTCCCTGGAACACGCCTAACCTGTCGGCGTCCTCAGGGTGCACCTCCAGATAGCCTTCCCGGATCTCTGCGTCGAGGGACGGGGAATTGCGGGTCATGGTGGCGGTGTGGTAGTGGGCAAAGACCCGGCCTGTGGAGAGCCAGAAAGGAAATTCCTCATCCACGGTTTCGGCCGGGGGCCGGTATTCGATCGGGTGGAACAATCCCTTTCCCCTTGAGAACATCCCTTCATGAAGAAACTTCGTTCCAGGATGATCGGCGACAGGGCACGGCCATTGGAGCCCTTCCCCCTCCAGACGATCATATGTAATCCCCCCATAAGACGGCGTCAGAGAGGCGATTTCCCGCATCACGGCTTCCGGGGAATCATACTTCATTGCGTAACCGAAACGGTTGGACACCTCCTGTATGATCTCCCAGTCGGGACGGGAATCCCCAACCGGATCAATGGCCTGCCTGACCCGGCTCACCCGCCTCTCGGTGTTGCTGAACGTGCCGTCCTTTTCGGCAAAAGAGGTACCGGGGAGGACCACATGGGCCAGTTCGGCCGTGGGTGTGAGGAAGATGTCCTGGACCACCAACAGTTCCGCGGACTCGAGGGCCTTTTTGACGTGGTGGGTATCCGGATCGCTCTGTATCGGATTTTCACCCATGATATAGAGGGCCTTGACCGATCCGTCGGTAAGCCCTGTCAGCATGTCAGGGACCGTCCGCCCCACCTTGTCTGACAATTGCACGTTCCAGGCTGTCTCAAATTTTTTCTGAATATCCAGCATGTTCACAGGCTGGTACCCTGGATAGACATTGGGCAGCCCACCCATGTCGCAGGCCCCCTGTACATTGTTCTGACCACGGAGGGGGTTGACGCCCGTCGATTCCCGGCCCACATTCCCTGTGAGCATGGCTAAATTGGCTAAGGCCTTGACATTGTCCACGCCGGTGGTGTGCTGGGTGATCCCCATACAGTAGACAATAGAGGCGGTTTCGGCCTTGGCATAGATTTCGGCCATCTTGATGATATCTCCGGCATCGACCCCTGTAATCTCTGCGACCTTTTCAGGCGGGTAGTCTTCAATGACCTTTGCAAACGCCTCAAATCCCTCGGTGCGTTCGTCAATAAAGGACGGGTTGTGCCATCCCCGCTCCATGATGACATGCATGATGCCGTTCAAAAGCGCCACATCGGTCCCCAACTTCTGGCGGACGGTGAGATCGGCCAGGGAGGACATCTGAATCGTCCGGGGATCGGCCACGATAATCCGGGCCCCGTTTTTCTCGGCCCTGAAGATTCGCGTGGCGACCAGGGGATGAGAAGAGGTGGTATTGGATCCGATGATAAAGATACAGTCTGCGTTTTCTAATTCTGCCACCGAATTGGTCATGGCCCCACTCCCGAAAGCAGCGGCAAGACCTGCC
>CAZACO010000102.1:0-9598 GCA_964483185.1 uncultured Desulfobacteraceae bacterium | reverse complement strand
CAGATACGAATCTGTTCAATGTCGGCCATGACAGAATTCCCCTGTGATGATCTTGCCCTTCAATGCCTCAGGTTCCATGGTCTCCGCCGCTTCCTTGGTGATACACGCTTCCATCAGCCATTTCATCATATGGGCCGGGGAGTCATATCGGTTCCTCCGGCCGAACTGGGTGGGGCACGGCGAGAGGACCTCCACAAAGGCAAAGCCCTTTTCCCGAAAGGCCTTCTGGATGGCCTCCATCAACAAGAAGGGCTGGGTCACGGCATATCGGGCCACATAAGAGGCCCCTGCGCTTTGCACCAGGGCGCACAGGTCAAAGGGCCGGTCACGGTTCCCCTGAACGGTGGTAGCGGTTGAAGCCCCCTGAGGTGAGGTGGGAGCCACCTGACCCCCGGTCATGCCATAGATCATGTTATTGGCACAGACCACCGTGAGGTCCGTGTCCCGGCGGGCGGCATGGATGAGATGGTTCCCGCCTATGGAGGCAAGATCTCCGTCTCCACTGATAACCATGACATTCAGTTTCGGATTAAACATCTTGGCCCCTGTGGCAAAGGCGATGGCCCGGCCGTGCAGGGTATGAAGGGTATCGGCATTAAAATGGGGACTCGGAACCCATGCCGCACAACCGATGCCCGAGACAAAAAGCATCTCTTTCATATCTATGCCCAAGCCGTCAATGGCACGGAGGATGCTATTCATCAGGATCCCGTGGCCGCATCCAGGACAGAAGGGGGTGCTCTTCACGTCCTGCCGAAGGTATTTTTCCAGGTCTCGACCCATTATAAGAGATGCCTCACTTCATCGATGATGCGATCGGGATGGATGATCTCACCATCGGTCTGGCCGTATGAAATCACCTCACAGGAGGCGTGTTTTCGGATCTCTTGGGCCATTTGTCCCCGGTTCATCTCCGGGACAAAGAGCGCTTTGACCTTTGTGCCTACCTGCTCCATAAAAGAACCGGCAAAGGGCCATATGGTCTTGAGCCGCACCAGACCGATTCTGACACCTTCCTTTCGAAGGGCATGGACGGCGAAACGGGCGCTTCTTGCGGTAAAGCCGTAGGAGGCTATGGCAATCTCTGCATCATCCATCAGGTATGATTCGGTCTGTACAATCTGTTCCCGGCGGTCCAGGATCTTCCGGTTGATCCGGTCCACGAGTCTTGCATGCGCAAGGGGATCATCCGTTTTTCTCATCCCCCATTCATTGTGGGTGGATCCGGTGATGAGGAGGTTGGCCCCGTCACCAAAAGAGGGCATCGGCGGGATGCCGTCTTCCTCTTGGGTCCCAAAAGGGGGAGCGCCGGTCCTCCCGGTCCTGTTGAAAATCCTGACCCCATCCTCCACCCTTAGCCGTTCCCTCAAATGGGCCACGGCCTCATCGGCCATGAGAAACACGGGTACCCGAAACCTCTCGGCCAGGTTGAATGCCTCTATGGTCAAATCGTGCATCTCCTGCACAGACCAGGGGGAAAGGGCAATGACAGCGTAGTCTCCGTGGGATCCCCATTTGGCCTGCATCAGGTCTCCGGCCCCGACCCGTGTGGCCTGACCCGTTCCCGGACCTGCCCTCTGCACATCGACAATGACCAGCGGTGTCTCCGTGAAGGCGGCATAGCCGATAGCCTCCTGCATGAGACTGAAACCCGGGCCTGATGTGGCTGTCATGGCCTTGGCCCCTGCCCAGACAGCACCGATGACCGAACAGATGGAGGCTATTTCATCCTCCATCTGCAAGAACACGCCGTTTACAGCCCTGAAGCGCCGGGAAATACGCTCCATAATCTCGCTTGAGGGCGTAATCGGGTATCCCGCATAATACCGGCACCCGGCCGTGATGGCCCCTTCGGCACAGGCCTCGTTCCCTGACATGTAATGGTCGCCGGGCCTTAAAAGGCCCTTTTCACTTTCCACAGACACGCCGTATCACTCCTCCGGCCGGGGTGTTCACGGAATCCCGTTTCGACACCTCGCTCCGTAAAGGCCAGACAATGGATAGCGGGGAGACAGGCAAGGGGTGGCACATTATACCCCGGTTCGTAGCACTCCAAGACGCCCCTGTTCAAAATATTTTTCGGATCAATGGCCTCTTGAGAAAGTACAATTATTTCCGGTATCTGGAAACAATGGGTTATCTTAAAAAACCATCGAGTCTCCCCCATGGCCGGTCAATCTGAATCTTAAGGACCCTGATGGTACCCGGGACGTATGTTACGACAACATCCTGCAAATTATATTACAAACCGGGCGATATGGTTGGCCTCCCGCATGGCATCCATGATGCGGCGAGGCCTTTTTGCATCCCCGATAATATAGGACTCCCGGCATTCCCGGCCGGGATCAAATACAGGGCGATTGGATTCAAAACCGGTGGCCAGGACCACGGTGTCTCCGTTTATTTCCCTTTTTCGGCCTTCTTTGTCAATCCCCACCAATCCGTGCTGGGGCATGATTCCTTCCATTTTGAAAGGGCAAACAACCCTTACGCCTTGTTCATCCAGCCTCTTCAGCAAGGCAGTCCTGCTTCTCGGCTCCATATCCATGGCAAGGTCATCGAGCATTTCCACAATGGTCACTTTCTTCTTCTGTTCAGCGAGATACCAGCCCGTTTCACAGCCTACAAAACCTCCTCCACAGATGATGACCTCGTCTCCCACAGGAACGCCTTTTAAGACATCCAGGGCGGTTATAGCTGATTCCACACCCGGAACCGCCGGCCTTTGAGGCGTAGATCCGGTACATACGATCAGTGCATCCGGATTAAATCTCTTCACATATTCAGGGGTCGCCTCTGTGTTGAGTTGAATATGCACCTCGCCTTCTCGCAGTTCCCTTTCCAGCCAGTCAAGGAGGCCCAGTAGATCCTTTTTCCACTCGGGCACCGCAGCCAGCCGGAGAAGCCCGCCAAGGGTATCATCCTTCTCACACAGGGTCACCTCATGCCCCTTCAGGCAAAGAATCCGTGCAGCCTCCATGCCTGCAGGACCGCCGCCCACCACAAGGATCCTTTTCGCCTTTGCCGCCGGCGTCAATCCATCTTCCCCCTCCCGGCCCATCATCGGATTGACAGCGCAGCTTACGCGAAAACCCTTTTTGAGACGCCCTGTGCACTCATTGCACCGGATGCAAAGTCTGATACGATCAGATGCCCCCTCCTTTGTCTTTTTCGCGAAATCGGGATCTGCAATGAGCCCCCGTCCCACGGCGACTAAGTCCGCCCTTCCCTCCACAAGGATCTGATTCGCCAGATCCGGATCCGTTATGCTGCCCGCAGCAATGACAGGGGTCTGGCCCACGGCCTGTTTTATGCCCTCGGCAAGATATACATTGTAGGCCCGGTCATAGTAGAGGGGTTGAATCAGATGGTCACCGGTCTCCCCTATGCCCCCTGTGACATGGAGCATATCTATGCCCGCCTCAACCAGTCTGGGGGCTATTTGCTTGGCCAGAGAAAGGGTAATGCCCTTTCCGCCATCCAGGTATTCGTTGCCGCACAACCTGAATAACAGGGGATAGTGCTCGCCCACCCTGGCCCTTACCTCCTGGATCACCTCAATGGGGAATCTCAACCTCTTTTCAAAACTCCCCCCATAGGCATCGGCCCTCTGGTTTGTATAGGGCGACAGGAACTGGTTCAGCAAATAGCCATGGGTCCCGTGAACCTCCACCGCGTCGAATCCGGCCCGCTTTGCCCTGAAGGCTGCTGCCCCGAAGGCCTGAATCATCTCCTCAATCTCTCCTATGGACATCTCTCTAGGCATCTCGGCCATTCCCAAAACCGGGATCGGAGAAGGGGCCATTATCGGGTAACCGGATATCTCCTGGCTGGTCTGCCTCCCCGCATGTCCTATCTGAAGCGCGGCACAGGCACCGTAAGACTTTATGGTTTCAGCGAGTTCATTGAGACCCGGGATGAACTTGTCGTGGTGCACGGCGAGCATACAGGGGAACCCTTTCCCTGCGGGGTGAGGCGAGCTCATCTCCACAATAACAAGCCCGACCCCACCCTTGGCCCGTTTTCCATAATATCTCACCATCTGCTTGGTTACGGCCCCGTCCTCTGTGGCAAAATTGGTCACCATGGGGGGCATGACAATCCGGTTCCTGAGTTCCATCCCTTTTATGACAATCGGTTCAATAAGATATTTCATTCTGGAGTTCCCCCTTTCAGTGAGGCCTTGAGGCGACGACATTCCACCCCCACGGCCGTATCTCCTTCGGCCTCTGCCCATTTAGAGTTTGTCTCGCCCACACCGGTCTCCTCTTTTAAGAGATCAGAAGCGGGCCATTAATGTGCCGTATTCCGGAATGCTCTCGTTGACCCCCACGGTTCGCAAGATATTCCATAGCGTGGCCTGCGCAGAGGTCACAACGGGTTTCATCAGATCACTCTCCAGGGCCTGAATGGCAGACTGGGCCCTGAAGTTCAGACAGCTTATAAAGAGCCCGTCCGCCTCGGGTATCCATGCCTCTTTTGCAAAGCGGTAAATCTCCTCCGGGGATGGAGCGGCAAGCCCGGGTACGTCGACAATCCCCATCCCCTTGCTCCCGAGGACTTCAATGCCGCATTCTGTAAAATACCTGATTTCCCACTCATCAAATGCCTCCGGATAGGGGTGTGCTATGGCAATTCGCTTCATGTTCAGCGTTTCTAAGGCCTTTATGATCGAGTGCGTTGCCGTGGTCACGGGGATGCCCCCGGCCTCTTCTTCAAACTGCTTGATCATCTTCTCTTCAAATTCCGGGCCTTTAATCAGCGTAGACACGGTGCAGCATTCCGCAATTAGATCCACCTGGGCACTCGCCACCTCTCGAACCGCTCTCAGACCCTCTTTGACCATGCCTTCCACAGCTTCAGGACTGACCTCTCCCAGGCTCATCCTGGACACGTGAAATGCCACGCCTTGAGGCGCCACATTATTGAACCAGGTCTCCACCACCCAGTTGGGGCTGGGCACGAGCAATCCCACCTTGGCCCGCCATCCGATTTCGTTGTTTAAAAGGCAAAGCTGCCGCATTTTTATTTCCTCCCGTCCCATAGGAACACTTCCGCTGTTCTCTTTATGATTACGCCCCAATTCCACGATAAAGCGCCGATAACGCCCCCCATATCAGGGAAACGAACCGGTTTAAGGATACAATAATACGGATGCGGTCAAAAGGAAACCCCGAATTATCAAAGGGTGATAAAGCGTTGGCAGGAAAACCCTGAGACACCGAGAGCTAAACGGGGGATCAGGAGAGTCAGCACCGCTCACTGTGGAGGGGTCCTTTAAAAGAAATTATTATTCAATATCACATGATGCTCGGCAACCACAGACTCAGGATAGGAAAGGCCGTTATTATGGCCAGATCTATTATTAGCGTCAGAACAAAGGGCGCAGCCCCAAGAGCGATTTCACCAAGTGTGGCATCGCTCACACCCCGAAGGATATACAGGTTCATTCCCACAGGCGGTGTAATCAAACCTATCTCACACGTGAGCGTTACAACCACTGCAAACCAGATAGGATCGAAGCCCAGAATAATAACTGTTGGAAGTATCGTGGGTACGGTCATGACCATCATGGATATGGGGTCAAGCAACATTCCCAAAATCAGGTAGAGCAAGTAAAATAGGCTCATAATGATGTATGGCGATACGTCCAGTTGCATGACATACGTCGTCAGAGTCTCGGGCACCCTCAGATACTGGACGACAAAACTAACCATTGACGCGCTGGCAAGGATCAGCATGATAAAGCTTGTTACTCGAACCGTGGATAATAAGCCGGCCCAGAGCAGTTTCCAGGTCAGGTTTCTCTGAACCAAACACAGGATAAACGCACAGATCGCCCCGACCGCTCCTGCCTCAGTCGGAGTCGTCACTCCCATATAGATCCCACCCAACACGAAGAATATGATTGTTATGGGGGCCAACATGGGTACCGATCGCTTCACCTTTTCGAGAAGGCTCATCTGCACAGGCGCGGCCATTTTTATGCTACGAGCCGATATTCTGCCCCAAAGGTCCACCAAAACAACAAATGATAGGGTACACACTATTCCCGGAATTACCCCCGCCATAAAGCAGTGTCCTATGGATACACCGGCCAGGTTGCCATAGATAATCATGGTGATGCTTGGGGGTATAAGAATTCCCAGCGTCCCGCCGGCAGCAATTGTCCCGTATGTTAACCTCTTTGAATAACCTCGTTTTAGCATCTCCGGGCCTGCGATTGTCCCCAGCGTAGCGGATGTAGCCAGGCTGGAGCCAGACATGGCGGCAAAGACGGCACAAGATACTGTGGTTGTGTGGCACAACCCCCCCCGAAAATTTTGTAACCACAAGCCCAGTGTTCCATAAAGGGTCCTATCCATTTTCCCGATGACAAGTAGCTCACCCATCAGGATAAACAACGGAACAGGCGTTAATGTAAACTTGTTTACCGCCGACCAGGCAAGATTGCCCATAAAGCGCTCTCCGGACCGAATTCCGGGAGTCAGGAAAGCCAATCCGACCAAGCCCACTATCCCGAGGGCAAAAGCAACTCGTACGCCGGCGAACAATAATGCGAGGAGCAAGACAATCATAAGCGAAAGAGTCAGGCCGACGCTCATTTCTTATCCCTTTCACCGTTCTCATCTTTTTTCATAATTCCAGCGTGCTTTTTCATCCTTCTCTTACCTTTTCATATTGATTTGTAACACGTGAGCGACCAATTGCAGCCATAACAACGTCAGACCTATAGGGAGCACCACCTGGGGGATGAAAATAGGTGTGCGCAGGAGCGTCGGTGAAATTTTTACGCTGACATACGCATCTATGGCGAGCCTATAGGCCTGCCATCCATACACCCATAAAAAGACAAGACTGACCACATCCGTGACAAAAATCACTCCCCTCCTCTTTTTCCCATCCAGCCTATCGATGAGGGTATCAACACGCACGTGCGCGTCCATTGTGAGCGTATAGGCTGCGCCCAGAAAAGTAATGGCAACAAGTAGATACCCGGATAATTCATCCGCCCAGATGGTTGGACTGTTAAAGACGTGTCGTGCCACCACATCATATCCAAGGCTGATCATCATGGCCAGGACAAGGCCCCCGCTCAGATACCCTAATGCAGTAGACGTCTTTGTTACCAGATTTATAATCCAAAGGAGGGGTGCTCTTTTCTCTGTCATAATATTAAAGATCCTGGCTTCAGCTTAAACAAGGAGCCTTCAGCGTCCACCACATGGTGTGCTTGACGCTGAAGGCCCCGAAATTGTCAAACCGGCTCTCGGAGCGCTATGTCTGTAAATAGCCCTTGGCTATTTTCCTTTCTTCTCAGCCCGGTACTTCTTCAGGAATGCCTCCACTTTCGCGAGCATCTCTCCGGCCTCAGGGCTGCCGGCCTTTTTACATTGTTCCAGCCATGTCTGGCGCACCTGTTTCGTCATTTCAAGGCACTTCTCAACCTGATCCTCGGGTATCTCAATTAGCTTGCATCCATGTTCAAAAAGCTTCTTTTCATACACAGGAACTAAAGCGCAGTTGTCCCGACTGATTTTATCCCCTGCTTCCCTGAATACCTTTCTGACTGCGGGTTTGAGATCATTAGGCAGGCTGTCGAAGACATCCCCATTCATAATAGCGAATGCGGAACATCCGGTTCCATGTATGGGCCATGTATGGAAATATTTACAATATTCCCAGAAACCCAGACTCTCGAAAGATGGGATGCCGCAGTTCAGCCCGTCTACGACCCCCCGTTGAACAGCAAGGAATGCCTCGGTCCACGGAATAGACATCCCTTTTGCACCTATCTCTTGAAAAGCGAGGGAATCATAATAGCCCATTCCTCTCAATTTTTTGCCTTTGAAATCACTGACTGTCTTAATAGGCGTCTTACAAAACACACGAATCCCAGGCCAGTTATAGACAGCCATAAGTTGTATGTTAAATTTTTCTCTCAACGATTTTTCCCAGTAGGGCCATACGACGGCGTTTATCACCGCTTGGAATTCATCATCGCTCCGGAGAATGCCGGGAATAGCATGGAAACTTCCCAGGGGCCAGTCGCCGCTGTAATACGGCGTACCCGTGAGCCCGCCCTGGGCCAGGCCGTCGCGTACCGCATGGAAAAGCTCTCTCAAGGGTACAAGATCAAAAGGGGCGTGAAACTCCACCCGCCCCCCGGTGGCCTCTGCCAGCTGTTTAGGTAGCCATTCAACACCGTGCTATCGGCATATTTACCGGTGGCCATCTGGCTAAATGTCCACACGATCTTCTCCTTGTCTGATGCAGCAACAGCCGAAGATAGTGTCACCGTCAGCATGAATCCAAAAACCAGAAAAAGAATTCCCGACCATTTCCATAACCCTTTACACTTCATTTCTCTCCTCCCCTTAGACTGTAATTAACAGCGTTATCAAAATATGAGTTAACCAACAACCGTTGCCTGTTCGAGCCCATGCAATAGCCCTCTACGTCATCAACTTAATCATCAATTCCCGTTCCCTCATCACTAAGAATATTTTTAAAGCCGGAATCTTCCACCACCTTTCCAGGTATCCACTCCCATGGTTCTCCCCAATAGTAAGGGAGCACGACCAGAGTGCCCGGCTCCTGGGCCTGCTCCAATACCCTGAAGGCATCCTTAATGATCGATATGTGCTGTTGTTCATCGTTCCTTCCGAATGGATGTCCCATCGGAAAATCAGTGAATACGGCTCTAGGGGGCTTTACACACTCCAGGATATCATAAGCCGAACCAGCTACTATGGTGTTTAGGCCTTCCTCTTCAGCGCTTCTGGCTACCAAACTACCTGTTTGGTGTTCCAGCGGTCACCCGCCACAACACAGCACAATATCCACCTTGGCCTCTTTTAGCTTACCCACTATCTCCGGGATGACCCGGGTAATGAATGTGGTAAGTTCCGGCTCAAGGATACGCCCAACACCGCAGATAAAATTCGCTGGGGATACATCTCCGATGTACCCGTCCCTCGCCATGTTCCTCAGAAGTTCAATGGGAAACAAATTATTCGGATCCTTGTCCGTGTCTTCGTGCCTCATATAGGCTGAGCTTACAACGAGATCTCCTGGTTTTGTATCCCCGGGTATCTCACGGTAGGAAATATCATTGAGGCTCATCGGCTTGTAACGTTCCTGAGATTTAAGAGAAATACCGCCGCCCCCAATCAAGGCCACCCGGCAATCGCAGAGCATTTTACTAAACGGTGTCCATGGCGCTGTGATGTTTTTAATCCAGTGATACGGGACGAATCCAGGTTTAGCATACTCGTCATTTACACCCTTAATGTATTCTGTAAAGGGCATAGACAAAACCTCCTTTGGCCGATTTTTGGCCGGTTTTCTTTACTTCTAACCATTCACGGGTCCCAAGATTGTATTCTCCTCACCACAGGCCATGTTGTGGACGTTTTGTACGGAAACGCAGCGTATACTTCCTCAACTTTACAAATTTAAAACGTGGCCTTGGTAATGATGTGGAACCTGCCCCATGTTATACAAGGTGTTTTGGGACCCGATTGCGGTTTTTTCCGTGAGCCTGAACGTCGGACCTTGAACCGGTAAATCCTACCCCTATTTTATCCACTTCGGG
>CAZACO010000101.1:0-9712 GCA_964483185.1 uncultured Desulfobacteraceae bacterium | reverse complement strand
TCGCACTGCCTCCTGCCCGGCAGCTTCGAATCTTTCCAGGGCAGGTTTAGGGTCTTTGAACCCTTTTTCCAATTCGGTCAAGGGAAGATCAAAACTCGTCAAAGGAGCTGCCCTATCCGCGAGCCCGTATTTATGCATCAATTCGCGGTAAATTTTGTTATTGCTTTGCGGTACGTATGATATGACGGAAAAGTATTTGCCCAGCATGCAGGCTGTGAGCATGCCCGCTTCTCCGAGGCTCATGACGGGGATATTCACGATTTCTCTGAGCTCGTCCAGGATTGGATCTAAGAAGCATCCTATCGCTACCGCATCGTATCCTTCCTTTTCTGCGCGCGTCACGCTGTCGAATAGCTGCCAGTTGTTGAGAAAATCAAATGCCATAAAATGAAGATCCGAGGTTCCCGCCTGGACACCTCTCACCGTCAATTCGAAATCCGAGCTGAGAATCTTCTCACCATGGGATTCAATAGCGTTCCTATAGTCAGGAAATCCTCCTATTGCGGTGCTGCTTTGCCATAAAATCTTGTACTTAGCCATTTCAAACCTCCTTCCAAATTCGTATTTTGGTATCACTTTGGCTCCTCTAAAATGGAGGCAACCCGTGACTGGCCTGACGGCCACTTCCTTTTTTCGCCTCCAGGTACGCGGAGCCGCGGGGGTCTTTTTGCAGAAAGCGGCACAATCCGGCACCACTCGCTGGGGAGGGGATAATTCGGACGCTTGGCATGATAGTGAAAATCAAGCCAGGCAGCCTTCCTCAAGCATTCGCGGTTCGGATAAAAAGGACTTATTTTTGTGTGAGCCCTAAGAACCTGGATTGAACCCTTTACCCATCAATCCCATAAGATCATAGCTTATGAAACTTCCCTTTATTCTTCCTCATCCGATAAGGCGTTGGGGTTTGTGGCAAGCTCCTTTGACTGATCTAGCTCTGCATTAATTCCAGCCAGATATCTTGCGATATCCTTCTTCGCTTCATAATCGGTTTCAATATTCAGGGCAATGGTTTCCATAATGGGAGATCCCCCGCCATGAACACCTGCAATCTGATACCAACAGGCCATAGCGGAGGCTGCTACATTCTCCACAAACCGCCAGACTCGGCAAGCGTCTTCATAGGACATCTTTGGGTTTCGCTTCATCAATTTTTCCAGGTCTTTTTTGGTTTCTTTCGCAAGAAAGTCATCTTCAAACGGTAAGGTGACAGAAAGGCCTCCCGCTATCTCCGTCAATATATTGAACTCATGATAGATGAATTCTCCCATGAGTCTTCTTCCAACATTCGCAAAGACGACATTCGGGGTAAATGTCCCCGAGGAAGTCTTGGTCCCGTATAAAGCGGCTGCTATACCGGCGGCAAGGGCCAATTCTCCCGTACCTACAAACTCAGATAATTTTTCCTTCACATGAGAGGCTCGCTCAATATTGTTTGCCTGAGCCACGAGAGCTGTTGTCCCGCATAAGATATCGGACAGTGCAGGTTTGCAGCCTGTGTAGCTAAATCTGTGAGAATCGGCAAAAAGCAAAGCGAGTCTTCTTCCAAATTCCCACTCGCCGCACATAAATACTCTCTCTTTTGGGATAAAGGTATTATCGAATACGATGACCGATTCCGAATTCCCCATTTCGGAATAAGGGCATTTATATTCTTCCCTCTCCCGTAGCCACACCGGACGAGTAATGAGGCGAATGTTTTCCCAGTCCGCCGGTATGGCAAAGGCCACCGCATAGTCCCTGTCTTTTTCCGTCAGCGCACGAGTAGGAACGACCAAAAGCTCATCAGCAACGGCTGCCATGGTTATCGACATCTTAAGCCCGCTTACCACGATTCCATCACTCTTCTCCTCAACGATGTGGACATAAGAATCAGGATCTTCCTGTTCGTGGGGTCTCCTCATTCTATCTCCCTTGCTGTCCGTCTGGCAACAGGCACCGGCCCAGTCTTTCTCCTGATACTCCTTCAAATAATTCATGAACCTCTTGTGATACTCTGTATCTAATTTTTCATCCATCTCCTTGGTCGCGACTGAAAGAGCGGCAATGGCATCTTGCCCCATGCATCTCTGTATACAACCACCGACTCTGGTGGCCGATAGGCGGATCATCTTCTGTTTTTGAAGCAGATCCATTGGATTCTGCGCAAGATGAGTGAATCTGTTGATCTTTTTACCTGTCAAAGACGACTTGGCGGTTATTACCCCTTCCCAGTCCGCGTTCTGGGCCAACTCAAAGGTTGTCTGCATCACCCTGATGTTCCCTGAAAGTCTCGGGTCATCCCGACCCACTTTGTCACCGCCGATGTACACATTCCTTCTCATCTTCTTTAAATCCGAATAGTACTTGTCAGGTGTTCTCATAAAAAATCTCCTCTGTGAGGCTCCTCCCGCATAGCGGGAGGCCTCAGGAATCCCCATAGAAGGGGCCAATGATGTTCGGAAAGCCCCGTTGGGGCTCAAGCATTAGTTTTCGAAATCCACGCCTAACTGTTCGTTTTCACTCTTTTTTGTCCGCAGATCCATTTTCGGATTGTTTCTTCATCCAACTCTACCGTGCTGATTCAATACACACGAATCCAGAAATCCAGTTTGTAACACGCCTCATTTTCAGGACTTCACGGTGGGTCAGCGCTACGCTGAATTTGAGCGACACCCTCACCGGAACGGTAGAGCGTTTCCAGGTCCTCCAACGAAGGTGGAGGGTTTAGATTGCAACTAAATGAGGAACAACTTCCTCTTATCCACACAATGATACTGGCAATAAGGTTCGCGATCCTTTGATGAACTTCCTCAACGGATGGGGGGCTCCTAACTCTACGGATGACTCAGCATTGGCCGAAAGGATTAGTTCTTTTTGTTTATTTTCTGCTTTATGCCTCTTAACTTGGAACAAAATCCATTGAGAAAGCCCTTCACCTGCCTTTGCATTCTCACGATGCCATCCAGCCGCCGTCCACAACAATAACCGTGCCGGTAGTGTAGCTGGCGGATTCGGATGCAAGGAATAAAGCAGCCCCCACAACCTCATCCGCTTCGCCAAAACGTCTGATCGGCGTTCTCCGGAGCAAATTTTCGGTTATTTTTTTTGAAGCCCGCATCCCTTCGGTAAGGTCAGTGGCTATGTATCCCGGGGCTATAGCGTTTACTGTTATATTTTGTCGAATCCATTCAACCGCCAAGACTTTGGTCATCTGGATGAGGCCGCCCTTTGTGGTACTATAAGCGATCTGCCTGGGTAGTCCGACCAATCCCCCTATGGAGGCAACGTTGATGATCCGCCCCCACTTGTTCTTCAACATGTTCTTTCCCGCTTCGCGGCAAAGAAGAAAAGGGGCGGTCAGATTAATCCTGATAACACTCTCCCACGCTTCCTTTGTTACATGTTCTGATTTTTCTACAAACGGGCTAATGCCCGCGTTGTTCACTAAAATATCAATTTTCCCATACCTATCCACAGTTCTCGCTATGAGATTGGATATGTCTTCATCCCTGTTTAGATCACACTGCACTGCAAATGCATCACCGCTTTTTTGATGAATTTCCTTTACGACGTCATTCAAAAGGTCCTCATTTCTTGCAGCGACTACAACTCCCGCGCCTGCCTCACTTAATGCCAAAGCGATGGATCTGCCAATACCCCGACTTCCCCCAGTTACCACGGCCACCTTGTGTTTCAAATTGAATAGATCCATCCCACACTTCTCCCGATTTACTCATAAAGAAGGACAAGAGCATTGGACTTCTTAATTCATTGCTTATCCAAATGCTCAAATATAAAATCTCCGGTCATTCGAGCAATCTTACCGACTACCTTGGAGCATTCCACATATCCTCCGGCCTCGATGAATTGTTTATACTGCTCGGGATCAGCAAGACTATAAAAACGCCCCAACTTACTTTTTTGTATCTCAGCGCAATTTGTAGATCCGAATTCTTTTTCAATCCTTTTTGCCAATCTAAATCCTGCACTCAGTGAATTGGTTAATGACTCTGTGTCTTTGAAGTCTTCTCTTGCAGTGACAATTCCCAATGCCAGCAACCCTCCCAAGAAAGCGCCACATGTCTCTCCACGCATAGCAACACCACCGGCGAGGGGTGTGGAACCCTTCAGACTTGTGTCATCACCTATATCCATGAATTCCTGAAGGGCTTTGAAAACGCACCTGGAGCAGCCGTGGAACTCTTTTTCGTAATCGTGGGCCGCCTTTTCGATCTGATTCAATATTTCCTCTCTTGACTGTTGTCTGATCATGCGATTTTCTCTGATGTCTGAAAACACCTCGAACGTAAGGATCAACAGTTTTGCTAATAGTCCCCTCTGCCACCGGTAATGTTAAAGCACTGTCCCGTGATAAAAGAGGATCGATCCGAGGCTAGGAATAAAATTAATTCCGCAACCTCATCAGGCTCACCCATCCTCCCCATGGGAATTTTCTGCAGCAGAAACTCGACTTGCTCTTTCGGCATATCTCCTGCCATATCAGTCTTAATCAGTGCAGGGGCAATGCTGTTTACCCGTATACCGTAAGGAGCCACCTCTTTGGCCAATACTCTTGAAAAGCACTGGACACCAGCCTTTGAAGCCGAGTAGGCGGCCAGATTATCGTTTCCCTCCTTGCCTGCAATGGAAGCCAAATTTATGATCTTTCCTCCCCTATTCTCAATCATCGAGGGAACTATTAATTTACAGAATATGAACACACTCTTCAGATTAATGGCGAATATTTTGTCCCAATCTGTCTCTTCTATCTCCCATACTTTCTTGGTAGGGCCAACGATGCCAGCATTATTGACCAGAATGTCTATTTGACTATACTGGACCAGAGTCTGCCTTACTGCTTCTTCGATATCAGCAGATTTGGACAGATCAGCCGTTATGGCCAAACACTCTCCTCCCAAATCATGGATTAATTCTTCTACAGTCTTCAAATCATTCTGCAAAATATCGACAATGACGAGGGTAGCGCCACTCTTGCTGAATTTAATGGCCGTTGACTTACCAACACCCCTTGCCGCACCTGTTATGACACAAACCTTGTCCTGTAGTTCCATATTAATAATCCTTCACTGTTCCAATAGAGTCAAATTCTTCCTCTTGAAATAAGGGATAAACCTTTCAAATAAATTTCTATCAAGCATTCCCTGGGGACGAAAAATCATAACCAAGATAAGAATCAGTCCATAAATGATCATCCTTTCCTGAGAAAGGAATCTCAGTATCTCGGGCAAAAGAGTGAGCAAGACTGCGCCGAATATCGGGCCAAGAAAAATCTCCGTACCGCCAATCAGAACATAAAGGAAAATCTCCACAGATTTCCATATGTCGTAACCGTGAGGAAGAGTGGACGAGATAAAATGGATTTCAAATACCCCACCTATCCCCGTTATGAATGCCCCGAGCCCGAAGGTAATAGCCTTGTATAGGACGACGTTGATTCCTGAACTGGCGGCTGCTACCTCGTCATCCTTGATCGCATTGCACGCAACCCAAAATCTGCTTTTATACGTCCTCATGAAGAAAATACACAGAACAACCAGTGTGACATAGACGTTTAGGATAGTCGTTCTGAAAGGGATATTGGATATCCCCAAAGCACCTCCCAATGCCGGGGTAGCCGTAGCAACAACGACCAGGATCTGTCCAAATCCCAGTGTTGCAATAGCCATATAAAAATGTCTCAGATTGAGGGTGGGATAGGCGACCAGTACGCCCGCCAAACCCGCAGCAAGCGGACTCATTATTAATATGAGATAGAATGGTATACCCGTATGTAGCGAGAGTAATCCTGATAAGTAAGCACCAATTCCCATAAATGCGCCATGACACATAGACATTTGACCGGTCGAAAAAGTGACAAAAAAGCCCAGGGCAGTGATAGAATTTATCCCCACGAATACGATAATTTGTTCCAAATACGGGTTTATCATTACGAATTCTCTTTTCTATTTGGTTCTTATTTTTACACCAAATAACCCGGTGGGCTTAAAAAGCAGTATGATGATTAATATAGAGAATCCTATCACATCTCTAAAAACACTGGATAAAAAGGTTACAGAAAAAATTTCGGTAATTCCTAACATCATTCCAACGACCATTGCCCCATAGATGTTTCCAACGCCACCCACTATCAAAATGATCAAGCCTTTGAGTCCAAAGTTGATACCGATGAATGGCGAAACCGAACCCAAGGTCATTCCCAGAAGTACCCCGGCCAATCCTCCCAGGCCAGAGGCCAACCCCACAGTAATCGTCATAATCATACCAACATTGATGCCGTATGCACTGGCTATCTCAGCATTTTCAGCCGCTGCCTGGATGGCCTTACCCATCTTTGCCTTATTGATCCAAACAGACAACCCGATCATGAGTAGGATGGAAACCGCCAGGTTAATTAAAAGAATTGACGGAAGGGTAATGGATCCAAAGGTGAGGATACCGGATTCGACGGGCATCCGCTCCTGTTGCGGCCCATAAACTGTTCGAACCATGTTTTGAAGAATAATCGACACACCTATGGTGGTTATGAGTGGTGCCAGATGGATCCCTTTTGTAGGCCTGATCGCCAACCGTTCCATCAACATGCCCAGCATAAATGTTCCAATGAAAGCAAAAAGGACCGACAGTATGGGATGAACATTTAAAAAAACGAGCGCGAATAGACCTAGATAAGCCCCTATCATAAAGACATCGCCGTGGGCCATGTTCAGCACGTTCAAAACTCCAAAAACCAAGGCATAGCCAAGAGCAACCAGTGCATAGGTACACCCCAATCCAATACCGTTGATAAGCTGCTGTAAGTAAAATAGAACTCCCATTACTTTAACCGCCTAAATATGCTTTTTTAATATTTTCATTGTTGATTAAATTCTGAGAGCTATCCGTTACAACCAGTACCCCGTTCTCCATAACATAGCCTCTTTCGGAAATTTCCAGAGCCCTTCTTGCATTTTGTTCAATCAATAGTGTGCTGTAGCCGTCATGTCGAAAGTCCTCGATTAACTGAAAAACTTGCGTAATAAGCAAGGGAGCAAGCCCTAGAGAAGGTTCATCCATTAATAGAATCTGCGGTGACAACATCAAGGCCCTTGCGATGGCGAGCATCTGTTGCTCCCCCCCGCTCAAAGAATGTCCGGATTGATGTCTTTTTGACTGGAGGACCGGAAATTTTTCATAGACGTATTTCAGCCTCTCTACGAACTTCTTCTTATTTGTTAATACGAACCCCCCTATCACCAGATTATCCTCTACCGTCAAACGTGTTAATATTTCTCTACCCTCTGGAACATACCCGATTCCAAGTCGCGCTATTTTGTGGGGAGGTAAGTTCTGAATTTGCCCGGCGAAGGCGGTCTTAATATTCCCGCTAGCGATCTTGATAATACCCATTATGGATTTCAATATCGTCGTTTTACCAGCGCCATTCGCCCCGATAATAGTTGCAACTTCGCCTTTCAGGAGGTCAAACGAAATACCTTTGAGGGCTTCCACGGCACCGTACATAACCCGCAAATTTCTGGCCTCTAAAATCACCTAACTCACCTCGTCCTTCCCTAAATAAGCCTCGATTACGTCCGGATTGTTCTGGATATCAGCAGGAGAACCGAAAGCTATTTTTTGGCCAAAGTTAAGGACGGCAACAAAATCTGAGATCCCCATTACGACTTTCATGTCATGTTCGATTAAGAAAATTGCGGGGCATATTTCCTTCTTTATCTTTAATATAACCTTCACGAAATCTTCCGTCTCTTTGGGGTTCAGACCACAAGACGGCTCGTCCAGCATCAGCAACGTCGGTTTCATGGCCAAAGCCTTTGCCATTTCCAATCGCCTCTGTTCTCCGTAAGGTATTTCGGCCGGGCGCCTGTTCATTCGATGCTCAAGCCCAAGAAGTTCCAGAAGCTCAACCGCTCTCTTGTAAACGTCCCTACGTTCCTGTTTTTCTCTTGGGAGAAAAAGAAATGGATCAATGAAACTGGCCTTCGTATCCTTGTGCATCCCCACAACGACATTTTCTATGACGGTCAAACTGTCGAAGACGCTTCTTAACTGGAATACGCGGCCAATCCCCAATTTGGCAATCTGGTGGGGTCTTAATTTTCTCAAATCCCGGCCTTCAAATAAAATATTCCCACTGTCCTGCTTATCAATGCCGCATACAATATTGAATAAAGTGCTTTTGCCTGAGCCGTTAGGACCGATCAAGGACGTCAAGAAACCCGCCTTGACTTCCAGGCTCAATTGATTCAAGGCTGTTACGCCGCCAAATTTCTTTGTTAATCCCTCGACCTTTAACATAATATGGTATCTTCTACCTTTTGCAAAAAGGGAGTCCTGAGGGTGAAACCTTGTTGGGCTTCACCCTCTCTTAGGACATCATGGATTATTCAACGACCTTGAATGTGCAGGTTTTTGCATCAAAGGTCACCAGTACACCGGCCCTGGGCAATGCGTCGCCGCTGCCTTTATAGTTGAAGGTTCCAGTTGCCCCCTCAAACCCGGATGTAGAAGCCAGAGCATCTCGAAGCGCCTTCCTTTTTTCCTCAGTAATGGGCGGTTTTATGCCTGCATTTTTCACGGCATTTGCCAGAAGCAGAATAACGTCGTAGCCGCAGACATCACAATAGGAATGCACCTCTTCCTTGGGATATTTCTTTTTAAATTTAGCATAAAATGTTTTATAGGCTGCCTTCTTGCTCTGGGGATGAAAGGCTAATACCGCAAGTGTTCCTTCTGCGGCTTCCCCGGCCTGGCAAAGACCTTGGGTCGAAATATAGCCGGATGTTCCGAGAAATCGGGCCTTGACCCCCAACTTACGCGATTGAGAAACAATGAGAGACCCTTCGCGGACCTGGGCAGGCATAAAAATACCATCCACATCGGCAACCTTGATATTGGTCAGCTGGGCAGAATAGTCCGTGTCGCCCCGAGCATAGGATTGGGGCGACAACGGAATTTCTATACCCGCTGCCTTGCAAGCATTCCTAAATATCGGTACACCTTGAACGGACCAGTCGTCCGTGTAATCGAACATCATTCCACAACGTTTGATTCCGAATTTCTCTTTTGCAGCCATCATAAGAGCCGGCACAGCCGCCGTGTCAGGAATTGTGTCCCGAAATGTCCAGGCGTTAAAGCCACCAGGCCAGGACCCAATAGACCATGGAGAAATTGCAGCGATTTTATACCTTTCGGCCAGGGGAGAACAGGCCATTGAACAGCCTGTACTACTAATTGTGATGGCTAAAATATCCTTTCGACCAGCTAATTTTCTAAAAACAGCCGTGGATTGCGTTTTAACATTGGCATCGTCTTCAAATACGAGTTCAATAGGATGACCGTTCACCCCGCCCCAGTCTTCATTCACTACATCCACGGCGGTCAGCATGCCCCTTTTGGTTTCCACCCCTGTATCGGCTATAGTCCCTGACAGGGCCAATATGACCCCGAATTTAATCGGCTCTTCCCCCGCCTGTACCGCTGAAAATCCTGGCATTGTGAGCACCAAAGAAAATATCATCGATATCCATAAAAACTTTTTTCTCATCTTAACCCCCTCCTTTAGCTAGAATTAGGAACCTTCTGGAATCGTTCCGTTGCAGAATATCCCACTTCCAATCTGAATGATCACCCCCTCTCTCAATCGCCAATCAGACTAATCCATAAACCATCCGCCGTTAATATTAACCGTCTCACCAGTGATATAGCCTGATCT